>CALMND010000438.1 GCA_937868565.1 uncultured Bacteroidota bacterium
CAGACAAAAAACAAAAAAAGCGGTTCTTGATAAACCGCTTTTACTTTCAATGTAATTCGTTTTACTTTCCTAAATCCTCAAAGCTAATGTCAGTATCGCGTTTTTCGTTGGGCTCGTAGCTACTTTCTATTTCGGGTGCATTTTCTTTTATATGGTTAATGGCCTCATTCATGCCCTCAACAAACTTCTCGAAGTCTTCTTTGTAAAGAAAGATTTTATGTTTTTCATAAGTAAACTTACCATCCGTGCCAAAACGTTTTTTGCTTTCTGTAATGGTAAGGTAATAATCATTTCCACGTGTACTTTTCACATCAAAGAAGTAAGTACGCTTTCCAGCCCTAACGGCTTTTGAGAACAAATCACCCCTGTCGTTTTTTTCGAGTTCTTCTGACATATTTTTTAATTTGAATTAAGCAAATATTGAAAAAAACTTCCAAGATATAGCTCGGTGTTAATAATTTAACATTATTGTTAATACTTAAGGTTAATAACCACTCTCTTAATTCGTTGAATTATGAAAGATTTTGGAGTGTTATCTGACTTACTTTTTTATCTCTTTAATATCTTTGCAACTCGTATACATTTTTTGAATGGCCTCTCTGCCAAAAGGATTTGTATCCGGATCCTTCACATCTTCAAAACTGTAATCTGCGGTTCCTATTTTTTGGTTAATGAGGAAATGGTATTCCGGTTGTGTAATTTCACTTTCCCAGATTATGGCATTGGGTTCCTCCGTCAGGAAATTCTTCCATTTGTTTATCTCATCTCCTTTGATATCCGTCTTCTTTAATTCTATATCTGCTGCTTGTTCAAATATGCTGATAGCGAAGTTATTTCCCACTTTAACGTCAAGTGCGCCTGAAGTTTGTTCTATTACACTTAGCCTTTGTTTGAGAGTATCGGGCACAAAAATCGCAAATGGTTTTCCAAAACGACTTAGGTCAAGCGCGTGCATGCCCTCCGGAACTACCATTTCATCTTGGTTTTTTTTACCCCCGCAGGAAAAGGCAAATAGCGCGATTAATATCATGAATAAAAAAGTTGTTGCTTTTTTGGTATCGAAAATTTGAATACGTGCTTTCATGTTTGAGCTGTTTAATTTATACGTAAATATAAGAAACTGTTTAACTTGCTGATTTATTTTTTTCGATGCTCTCTACTAAATACGATCACAAAAATTCCCTTTCACCTGAGAACCCTTATAAAACAAAAAGCCCCGCAGTGCGGGGCTTTTAATTTAGCTGCTTTTACTTTTTCTTCTTAGCTGCTTTTTTCGCTGCCTTCTTAGGGGCTGCTTTTTTCTTCGCTGCTTTTTTAGGAGCTGCTTTTTTTGCTGCTTTTTTAGCCATGGTTTTTTGTTTTTGAGATTTGTTGATACGAAGTAAATAAATTATTGCGTGTTATCTAATTATTAAGTAACTATTTTTTCAACATTGATTTGTTGAAATTGTTAATAGCGAAAAAATCAAATAGCTTATTTAAACTGATTTTTAATTTTTCGATTGCAACATTTTCTGCGATGGTCCAGATGTACTGATTTTACTAGTACTACAGAGTTCGTGTATTTTTCAGGAAAAGGTTGGGCGGATTAGTTGGTGAAAAAACAAGAAAGAAAAACTTTAATCTTTGATTAAAATTTCTTCTTCGATTTCCCAATCGGCTAAAACTTTTATCTGTTTGGAAGCATAAACGACCTTTTCAGCTTGTTGTTTTAAAATTAAACGCCCTGTGTCCCATTTCTTATTCGCATTATCATCAAATACTATTTTTGCTTGATAGGTACCTGGCGGAACATCAGTAAAATTAATAGTTGCAGCGTTACTTGACGATAGCGAAAGAGAAATAAAACTCTGTTTAACGATTTGGTCTTGTCCGTTTACGAGTTGAATAATGTAGTTCTGTTTTTTATTTAAAAGCACTTTTAAAGTCACTTTACCGGTCTCTGCACGACTTTGCGTTTTGAAAACACTTCGAATAGTGTCGTTGGAAAAGCCCTTCATGTCGAAAAAGGCATTACTGTCTGTTTTTAAAACATAATTGTTTCCTTCTTTGATGTTTGTATTTATCTCAAAGATGTTGACGCTTGTCCATTTTCCACTAATTGGTAGTGTTTTGCGAAGTGAGTCTTCCTTCAAAAATAGTTTGACTTTACTCAAATCCTTTTTAGTGGTATCCATCCAGGTTAAAAAACTAAGACGTATTTTATCATCGAGCGCTAACTTATCTCCGGGTGTATTTATAGTAAATGTTCTGAATTTCTTCTTAGCAGTGTTATCTCTAGGTAGCGCGATTTTTAATGTGTCGGCTTGCTTCAAAGGGTTTAGGCTGAAGAGCAAACCGAGTGTATCCTGTATGGTTTTGTAAAAAATGGAAACCGTATCTTTTTCTAAGCCCGGCTTCGTCTCATGAATATTTTTTGCCTCGTTCAAATTAAGGGGCTGTAATTTGATAATTGCTTTTTTATTAAGGATAAGTTGGGTCAAGCCAAAGTAAGGGTTGTTCGTTTTCTTTAGAAATGTCTTTGCAGCTTCTTCCTGAAAAATAGAGAGTTGGATATTCGTATCTGAAATTAGTTTAAGATCCGAGCTTAAAAATGCTATTTTTTCCGTCTCGCCATCGTACAGACTGTTTCTGTTTTTGTCCTGTATGCCATATACTTTAAATGATTTATAGGGCAGGTAGTTGAAAGTGAACTCCCCGCTCTCCGAACTCTTTGTGTAATACTCCGGACTCTTATTATAAGGAAGGCTATCATTCTGAAGTTCTGTGTATATTGCAATCAAAATATTTTCTGCGGCTTTGGTATTAAAAGCATCTTGAATTTTGCCTTTGACCTTCAGTGAATCAACAAAAGAACCTGTGGAAAAAATATACTCGAAATTTAAAAGTGCGTTGCCCTCATGCATATCCGCAATTGCTTTTCCAAAAAACAGTCGATACGTTGTATTTGGTAGGAGTTCATCACTTTTTAAAGAAATATTTATTTTTTTTTCCTCGGCAAAAATTTCGGGAGGTGTTTTAAGGGTTGGGGTAATTACCAGTTGATTTGCTAAATCTTTCAACTGAACAAACTCATCAAACTTTAAAACAATAAAATTACTCTTAAAATTCGTGCTTTTATTGGCCGGCAAGGCTTCTATCAATTTGGGAGGAGTTTGGTCTCGTTTTCCACCTCCGAGGGGTACAATTTGTGCGCAACGTTCAACACACGTGATAAGTCCTAAAACCAGAAGTATTTGGGCAAATAGCTTTCTCATTAATTAAACGGTAAAAGTAAACACAATATTCTATTTAAGTATACCTTTATAGTTCCGTTTTGGTACATTACTATATAGGTATAGTCAAAAAGCTTTCGTTAAACAAGTTTTATAACTTTGTTAAGCTGTTTTTGGGTTTTCATTACTCGCGACTGATTCATAAACCTACGCAAATTGGTCTTCCCTTTTTTGTGAGTATTGAACCAACTACGAGTTGTAATTTAAGATGCCCACAATGCCCAAGCGGTTTGAGGGAGTTTACCAGACCAACCGGCATGTTACAAAATAACCTATTCGAAAAAATAATCCCACAAATAAAAAATACTGTTCACAGCCTTACTTTCTATTTTCAAGGGGAGCCATACCTGAATCCGGATTTTTTAAAGATGGTTGATTCTGCTAATAGGCACCATATATATACTATAACAAGCACCAATGCGCATTATCTTAGTGAAGAAAACGCTAAACAAACCGTCTTGAGCAAATTAGACAAGTTGATTATTTCCGTGGATGGTATCACACAAGAGGTCTACGAACGATACCGGGTGGGTGGTAGTTTTAATAAAGTAATTGATGGCACAAAGGAGATTTTGAGACAAAAAGCTCTTCTCAAAAGCAAAACGCCTCATGTAGTTTGGCAGTTTGTTGTTTTTAAGCATAACGAGAGTCAGGTGGACGCAGTAAAAAAATTGGGTAAGCATGTTGGTGTGAATGAAGTGAAAATAAAAACAGCTCAGGTATATGATTTTGAAAATGGTCATGATTTGATTCCTGAAGCTGACAAATATGCCCGTTACAAAAAAAAGGCTTCCGGTGAATATGAGATAAAAAGTAAATTGTTAAACCAATGCTGGAGAATGTGGCAGGGCTGTGTGATTACATGGGATGGAAAAGTGGTGCCTTGTTGTTTTGATAAAGATGCTAAATACAAATTGGGAAACCTAGAGTCGGAGAGTTTTGGCAATATATGGCATTCGGAGGCGTACAATAATTTCAGAAAGTCCGTTCTTAAAAGCAGAAATCGAATTGATATTTGCACAAATTGTACCGAAGGGACCAAGGTTTGGTCATAAGAAAATCACGATAAAATAACCAACTAGTCCCCTACACTAAAAATTTTAGCGATGACCGCCTTATTTTTTTCGGCAATTACTTTTCGTCTTAAACTTAATTTTGGAGTAATCTCTCCTGTTTCTATTCCCCAAACATCATTAATTAATTGATATCTTTTTAATTGTTCAAATGCTGCAAGACTGCTATTTACTTTTTTTACATGCTCAGCAATAATTTTTTTCAATTCTTCTTGTTCGAACATGGTATTGTTGTCCGACCATTGAATGGCGTGCATTTCGCAATATTCTTTAAAATTGGCAAGAGAAGGAATGATAATGGCTGAAGCGAATTTCTGCCCTTCACCTATTACCATACATTGTTCAATATACTTGCTTTCTTTTAATTTGTTTTCAATGGCAATGGGCGAAATGTACTTTCCAGCACTGTTTTTGAAAATTTCCTTTTTACGGTCGGTTATTTTTAGAAAACCGCCCTCAATCACTCCAATGTCCCCTGTGTGAAACCATCCATCCTTGTCGATTACCTCTCTGGTAGCTTCTTCGTTTTTATAATATCCCATCATGAGGCTGGGTCCCTTCATGAGTATTTCCCCATCTTCTTCGGCAATTTTAACTTCAGAGTTTTCTACAACCACACCAACAGTTCCAAATTTTCTTCTGTTAAACTCGAAACGGTTAACTGAAATCGCAACGCAGGTTTCTGTGAGTCCATACCCTTGAAGCAGATTTATTTTAGCACAACTAAAAATACGATCTAATCGTGGATTAAGCGCCGCGCCTCCACTCGCAACAGCAACAATTTTTCCTCCAATGGCTGCTCTCCATTTTTTGTACACCATCACGTCACAAATTTTTCGTTGAAGTTCGTACCAGGGACCATTTTTCCCAAGGTGCTCATAGCGTTCGGCCAAGGAAAAACTCCAGTCAAATATTTTTTTTCTAGCTCCTGTTAGTTTTTCACCGGCGGAAGAAATTCTCTCCAACACTCTTTCTAAAACGCGGGGCACAGCTACAAAAATTTGCGGGCTTATTTCTCGACAATTATCACCAATGGTTTCTATACTTTCTGCATAATAAATACTCACACCATGAAAAAGATACAGGGTGTTTAAAAAACGTTCATAAACATGATTAAGTGGTAAAAAACTCAGGGCCCTCCAATGGTTGGTAAAAGGAGCAATGTTTTGACAAATAGTAACATTGCTCATCAAGTTAAAGTGAGAAATCATGACTCCTTTCGGGGTGCCCGTTGTACCTGATGTATAAAGTATGGTTAAAAGGTCGGTTTCTATTATTTTGTTTTTTATTGCGTTGATTTCATTCGGGCTTTGGTTTTGCTTACCGGATTCGAGAAACTCCGAAAAATGTTTTACTCCTTCTATTTTATTAAAACTAATAACATGTTTAAGGTGAGGCAGTTCTTTCTCGAGGGTAACCAATTTTTTTAAAACAGCTTTGTCAGAGATAAAAATGATTTTTGCCTCGCAGTGATTAAGAATAAATTTAAGGTCATCGTTATTTATAGTCGGATAAATCGGCGCCGTGGGCATAGCAACTTGTTGCGAACCGTAATCCACAAAATTCCATTGAGGCAGGTTGCCCGACATTATAGCTACGTTATCACCTTCTCGGAGGCCGAGGGATAAAAGCGCGGCGCTCACATAGTTGACATTATTTATAAAGTCTTCCACACTATAAGAAACCCATTGTTTGTTCTCCTTTGCGTTTAGTATATCGCCCTTTGGAGAATACGCTTTTAATTTCTCTAGAATATCAAAGACACGTTTTATTTCCATAAGCCGAATATGGGAATTTTATAGGAATAAAAAAAACAGAGCGTTGGTTATAGCTAATGACAATGCATTATATTAATTTTCACTAAACTAATTTGTATTCCACAAAATATATGGCTTTTACTTACCTATCAGTTTCTAAGAAGAAAAAATAATTACCTTTGAGAATCAAAAATCGTTATGATTGTAATCACAGGTTCAGCGGGATTTATAGGTAGTTGCCTTGTTTCCAAGTTTAATTCAGAAGGTATTAGTGATTTAATATTGGTAGATGATTTTTCGAAAAGCGAAAAGGCGAAAAACTTCGAAAACAAAAAATTCAAGCAAAAAATTGAAAGGAACCTTTTTATTGAATAGTTTAAAAAAAACTATACGCAAATTGACTCTG
>CALMND010000439.1 GCA_937868565.1 uncultured Bacteroidota bacterium
CTTATACATGTACAAGGCGGTGAATTCGAACGATAAGACTATTGCTACGGGTAAAATAACCGTTGCTGACTAGGAAAACTAATAAACTTTAAGCCACTCTAGTAATGGAGTGGTTTTTTATTTGTAGACATTAAAAACTAATAAAAATGAATTTGGAAGAAAAAATAAACGGAGATATTAAAACGGCAATGCTGGCCAGAGATTCAAAAAAACTAGAAGCCCTGAGAGCAATTAAATCTGTTATTTTATTACTCAAAACTTCACCCGAAGGCTTAACGGATGAGAGTATTAATAAGGCACTGCAAAAAGAAGTGAAGAAACGCAAAGAAAGCGCTGAAATTTATAAAAGCCAAAACCGCTCCGATTTAGAAGAAATAGAAATGTTTCAGGCAAATGTGATGGAAGAGTATTTGCCGAAGCAAATGGGCGAAGAAGAAATTAAAGCAGAACTAACTAAAATTGTTGCTTCTGTTGGCGCCACAAGTTCAGCCGACATTGGCAAAGTAATGGGTGCTGCTTCTAAAGCATTTGCCGGCAAAGCAGATAACAAAATTGTTTCAGTATTAGTGAAACAATTGTTGGCTTAGTGCGAACAAAAAAAAGGTAATTTTAAGAAACGTGAATAATAATCACTGCTCAATTTTCACCTTTTTACGAATATATTACCTGATTTTAAATTTAATGGGTAGCTGAAAATACACTTTTACAGCTTCTCCGCCCACCTTTCCAGGAGTTTTAAATTTTGGAATTAATGAAACGACTCTAAGCGCTTCTTCATCTAAACCAAATCCTTTTTTGTTTTGTAAACTCAGTCCCCCGACTTCACCTTCTTCGTCAACTATAAATCTTACATAAACTGTCCCTTCTATCCCTCCATCTCTGGCTGCTTCCGGATACACAAGTTTACTTCCTAAAAATGCGTAAAGAGCCGATAAACCACCTTCGAATTCAGGTGAAGAATCAGGTATTATGACAGGTTCTTTATTTGCAGTTACCGTTGCAGTTTTGCTGTTACCGATAGTCAGGCTTTTGGAATCTGCACTGCCATCACTTCCATCAATAGAGCTTGTGTTTTTACTCATCAGGGCCGTTGTTTCATTTATTGCGGTATTGGTATTTGCGCTTACCGAGTCTTTTATAAGCGTGCTTATAGCCTGTGATGGCGACGAAGATTTTGGTTTCGAAGTTTCAAGCGTTTGAATTTCTTTAGGCTTTTTTGGTTCGAGGTCGATGGGTATTTCATAAATTTTTTTCAAATCAGCCAGCTGCCCATCAATCACTGGCGATTTTTTTATTTTATCCACGCGACTAAAATAATAAGCGACATATATTAACGAAGCAATTCCCATTAGCATAATGAAAATAGATTTAAAAACTGTATTACCATAATCGGAGCGGATTTGATAAGCTCCATAATTTTTGTTTCTGTGGGCAAAAATAATATCATTTATTTTTTGCTCATTGTTCAGCAAATAATTCATAGATTTTAATTTTAATGTTGAAACTCTTGAAGACCCGACCGTATTACTTTTAGATCTTAATGTAAAATTAAACAGAAAGAAGACAAACTAATATCACTTCGTTAAATGTGGCAGACTTTTGTTTTTAAGTGGATTAAACCAACGCAGAATTGGTTATGTGTTTAGCGAATTATCGTGATATCACCTTTTTCAAGTGTCTTTTTATTTCCATCATAAAAAAACACGTAGAAGTAAGGGCCGTCCGGTAAATCAACGCCCAACCATTTTCCATCCCACGGCAGATAGGTGCCTTTTTGGAAATGTACGCGCTGCCCCCATTTATTAAATACTTGAAATTCAAAATTCGGGTGTCTGTTCACACTACCAATATTCAATAGGTCGTTGATTCCATCATCGTTTGGTGTAAAATATTTTGGAACGCTAATTGGGCAAAAGCCTCTTTCAATATTAAAAAAGAGAGTGGTATCGGAAAGTTGAACAATTGTATCCCTTTTATGTTTAATTCTAATTCTAACCGAGTGCATACCCTTTGGTAAATTGCGAATGGTCATAAAATTATTTTCACCAGAACTCCAATGAGTGGAAATTGAATCGCTGGCGGAGGTTCCCCCAATTTCTATGGTGGCTGAACCTAGGTCGCAATTTTCAGCTTCAGTAATTATTTTAAATTCGTAATTGGATTGACTCTTAAGACAACAATGCAGAATTGAAAAAAGTAAAAATAGAGTTCTTATTTTCTTAAGGAAACGGAGCATGGTTAAGTCGGTCTAAAGATAAATAAAAAACTTAATTGAGTTAAACTTCGCTTTTTATTTTAGTTGTATATTTACGATTAGCTTATGGAAAAAATTATTGAACAAGTTAGTGTAGAAGCCTTGCTGGATGAACTAACCAGAGAACGTTTTGTTCGTAAGGCCAACAACGGAAATAATGAAATATACATTATTACACATCACAACTCTCCTAATGTTATGAAGGAAATAGGAAGACTGCGTGAAGTAACTTTCCGTCACGCCGGGGGCGGAACCGGTAAGGAAATTGATATAGATGAATTTGATACAGGTTCTCATCCATACCAACAGCTATTAGTGTGGAATCCCGAGGATAAGGCTATCGTAGGAGCCTACCGATTTATTTTGTGTAAGGATGCCGAATTTATTAATGGAAAAGTGCAATTGGCAACAACAGAGCTGTTTGAATTCAGTGATACATTTTATAAAAACTATTTGTACGAAACCATTGAATTAGGAAGGTCTTTTATTCAACCCGCCTATCAACCCAGCGAAGACAGGCGCAGAGGCTTGTTTAGTCTGGATAACTTGTGGGATGGCTTAGGTGCTTTGGTAATAGATAATCCCACTCAAAAACATTTTTATGGCAAAGTAACTATGTACACGGATTTCAACGTAACGGCTCGTGATTACATTTTGGCTTTCATGAAATATTACTTTCCTGATAAGGACAGATTAGTATTTCCAATTCACAGCATTGAAACTAAAACAGACACTTCTGAATTTTTGAGCCAATTGCAGGGCATGGCTTACAAAGAAGGGCATGCAGTTTTGCACAAACATTTGAAAACCTTTGGGGAAAATATTCCGCCATTGATGAATGCTTATATGAATCTAAGCCCAACGATGAAAAGTTTTGGTACGGCCATTAACCCGACTTTTGGTGGCGTTGAGGAAACGGGAATTTTAGTCACCATAAAAGACGTTTACGATAGCAAGAAAGAAAGGCATTTTGCTTCTTATATACTAGAAAAAGAACTAAGGAAGCTCTGATGGAAATTAAAAAAGCGATATTTAAACAAAGCGCGTCCAGTATCTTTGGCTGTCCTAAAACCAATTTACAGGAATACGCGTTTATCGGAAGAAGTAATGTTGGAAAGTCTTCCCTCATCAACATGTTGTGTAACAACAACAAATTGGCTAAAACGTCAGCCACTCCCGGTAAAACGCAACTAATCAATCATTTTTTAATTAATGAAAATTGGTTTTTAGTAGACTTACCTGGGTACGGATTTGCCAAAACCAATAAGGATACCAGATCCAAAATTGAAACTATTATTTACGATTATTGCAAGAAAAGGGAAAATTTGGTTTGTTTGTTCATTTTGCTTGATAGTCGATTACCATTACAAAGAATAGATTTGGAATTTATGATATGGTGCGGCGAAAATGAAATTCCATTTAGTATTATTTATACCAAAGCAGATAAAAACGGTAAAAACGAATTAACTAAAAATATTAAAAATATTGAGAAAGAATTGTCAAAAAATTGGGAAGAATTACCGAACAGTTTTATTTCCTCTGCCGAGAAGAAAACCGGTAAGGAAGAACTTTTGAGGTTTATAGAATTTCATTATAAAGAAGTTAAATTGGCAGCCAAAAAATGACCTCAGACCTTGTTAATTTAAAATTTATAATCTAACATTTATCATTTCACATTGGCAAGCGACTGGGAAATACTTCAAGCAAAGCTCAAAGAACGATTTGAAGGTGAGATGGATTACGATGCTATCTTATTTATCATCGGTCTGCAAGAACTCGGAAAGCCCTTTAAAAAATATAAAAAAGACGAGAAGTTGGATGTGATGCACATAGCCATTTGCACCTTGCTGGAACCTTTTGGATTTTATGAATTTATAGGCAGGGACGAAGAGGGTTGGCCTCACTGGCAATTGAAAGAGAACATTCCATTTTTAGATGCTAAGCAACAAAATAAATTAATTATTGATTCCATCATTGATTATTTTAAGAAGGAAGAATTTATCTAAAAATTAATTTATGAATCTTGTACATCTAGTAAAAAAATCTCCCGATTTTGTGTTCGGTTATTTAACAGACATGCAGAAATTCGTTTCAGTTCATCCGGTTATATTTAAAATCGAAAATTTAAAAGGACGTGAATATCTGGTTTACGAGAAATTGAAGTTGGGTTTTATTCCTTATTCCTTTACCTACAAAGTAACTGTTGAAGGAAATGAAGAAACAAGAATGGTTTTGATAAAAGCAACGGTTATGAAACTGGTAAACATAGAAATGATTTTTAAATTGGAGGCTGATGGCGACAACTGCATTGTCAACGAAATCATCAATTTTAAAACCATTTTACCTGTAGTTTCTATCATGAGTAATATATTCAAAGAACAACATAACCAATTGTTTATGAATATTGGTGCAGCATAATGATGAAGCGGTTTTCAAGTAGCGTTTCATCACAAATCGAATTTCAAGTCAATTTGGTTTCTGTAAAACCTGTTTTACAACAAGCGCAGTCGATTATAGCGCTGAAGTGTTTTTTGACGAAGAATTTATCAAAGCGAGCACACATGGAATAGTTAAACCTCTTGCTATAATTCATTTAAAAAAAATGATTCGTCTCCCTTTTGGGAAGCAGCTTTTGATTACGAGTTACAGCTAAAACCATTTGGTCTTCTAAGTCTCTGGGGTATTCATACCAGCAATGTCTACGGTATTGACAGGCATAACAAGACAATTCTTACGCAGGAGAAAAATAAGTTCTGCAAAGTCTGGAATCATTCGCTCCAATTCAAAAGAATAAGTGAAGATCAAGCAGAATACACGGATGCTGTTGAACTTTATGCCGGGAATTTAACTAGCATCCTTAACTGTTTTTTAATTTTTTCGTATAAAGTTGGGTTTAGGAATTGGAATAAGTTGCAACAGATTTGAGTGAGAATTCCAGATGAATCTTAATTAATACAAGTCTAAACTTTACTTCTTTTTCTGATGTTTCTTACAAATTAAAGAAAGGTATGCAATTCAGTTTTCCAGGGTAACACCCCAAGTCTAATTTGTTAATATCCTGTTGACGGGCGGCATCTTTTTTATCACTTTTTAAAATTTCGACTCAGCTCAAATCCTTTGCTAATTCTGTGTTTTGGTTCATTGGGGCAAGAAATTTTACGGTGCGCTGAAACTATCAACAATGTTGATAATGAATTTTTTTTCAACAAAAGTGGTAAAAAGTGGCTGAAAATGGTAAAAAGTGGTAAAAATATGCCTATTTTTGTTCAATTCTTTTAAAAACGAGTAATGACGAGCCTTATCGGAGAATACGATTGCAAAGTGGACGCAAAAGGGCGCTTTATGTTTCCTGTCGATTTAAGGAAACAATTGGAAGCTCTATTCGAGAAAGGATTTGTAATTAACCGCAATCTCCATCAAAAATGTTTGGTATTATATCCGCTAAGCGAATGGGAGAAACTCAATAAAAAATTAAGCAAACTCAATCGCCTAATAAAAGCTAACGACGTTTTTGTGAGAAGATTTACCGGTGGAGCGACAAACGTGGAAGCAGATAACTCCGGGCGTTTGCTGTTGCCAAAATCGTTAACCGATTATGCAGACATTAAATCTGATTTAAAGGTTTTGGGAAGTAATAACGTGATCGAGCTTTGGGATAAAAAATTATACGAAGACTTCCTTAATCACGATGTGGATATTGAAAAATTAGCACAAGACGTGTTGGGCGGATTAAATTTTAATGACGGTGTGGATGAGTAATCCTTATCACACCCCCGTTCTTTTACAAGCCTGTATTGATAATTTAAACATTAAGCCCAATGGGGTGTATGTGGATTTGACTTTTGGTGGTGGCGGACATTCGGCGCATATCCTCAAACACTTGGATGAAAGAGGAAAATTATTTGCTTTTGACCAGGATGAAGACGCTGCGAAAAACGCACCAAAAGACGAGCGATTCGTGCTGATTCCGCATAATTTCAGGTATCTGAAAAATTATCTGAGAGTATACGGAGTTCAGAAGGCAGACGGCATATTGGGCGATTTGGGAGTTTCCTCCCATCAGTTTGACGAAGCGACCCGAGGTTTTTCGATCCGGTTTGAAGCGGAACTCGACATGCGCATGAATCAAAAAAGTGAACTAACCGCAAAAAAAATCGTGAATGAGTACGATTCAAAAGCACTGATTAAAATGTTTAAAGACTACGCCGAAATTCATAACGCAACCAAGTTGGTAGGTCTTATATGCGAGGCAAGATCGGACAAAAGAATTTCAACAACCAATGATTTAAAAGAAATAATCAGAACCTGCACGCCAAAATTTGAAGAACACAAATATCTGGCAAAAGTTTTTCAGGCGCTGAGGATAGAAGTGAATCAGGAGATGGAAGCCTTAAAAGAATGCCTGACACAAGCTGTTGAGGTTTTGGCAGAGAAAGGAAGACTGGTTGTGATTTCCTATCACAGTTTAGAAGACAGAATGGTAAAGAATATTATTAAAACAGGAAATATAGAGGGCAAAGAAGAAAAGGATATTATATACGGCACAAGTAAAAAAATATTTAAAAATCTGAGTTCGAAACCGATAATACCCGACGAAGGAGAAATAAAGATAAATACCAGAGCAAGGAGTGCAAAACTGAGAGTAGGGGAAAAGATTTAGAATTTAACAAATAACAAATAAAAAGCATTAAAAATTAATTGGCAAACAAGTATAGGGATACACCAAAACAAACAGAACCTATAGAACA
>CALMND010000440.1 GCA_937868565.1 uncultured Bacteroidota bacterium
GGCGTTCTATAGTTGTTTGGTTGTATAGGTCGGTATTGTATTCTAAACTTAATTGAATACCTTCCTCGCTTTCCGTAAAGGTAAACGTTAAATCAAATTTACTCGTTACTGTCGATGGGGCTTCGAATTGATTTACTGACAGATCTCCAAGTTGTTGTGCAGATGACTTTGCTTCGCCTGAATTATGCAGAACCACCATTATATCAAATAATGGATTTCTACTCATATCTCTCACAAGCTGTAAATCTTCTAAAAGTTCATCAAAGGGATACACCTGATGTTCAAAAGCATCCAGGGTTACTTTCTTAACTACATTCAACAGATCTAAAAAACTATTTTCAACTTGAAACTTAGTTCGTAAAGCAAGTGTATTGACATAAAATCCTATCTGATTTTCAAGGTCCACGTGATTCCTTCCTGCTATTGGGCTTCCAAGGATAATATCTGTTTGATTTGTGTATTTAAACAATAAAGAATTAACCATTGCCAAAAGCCCCATGAAAAGCGTTCCTCCATTTTTTTGAGTCAAGCTTTTAATTTCCTGAGACAACGCCAAATCAATATTCAGATTCACAACTTTACCATTGTATGTTTTAAAAACAGGTCTTGCTCTATCTGTTGGTACTTCAAGCAAAGGCAACTCTCCTTTAAATTGTTCATTCCAATAAGATTTATGTCCGAATAAAAACTCATTTTCTAATTGTGTTTGTTGCCAAACCGAATAATCCTTGTATTGAATACGTAAAGGAGATAATGAGTTTTTTTCGTCCTTAACAAAAGAATTATACAATAAAATCAATTCCTTAATTAAAACACGCATTGACCAACCATCACTAATAATATGATGCATCACATAACTGAAAACCCAATGATCATCGTGCAATTGATATAAATTAGCATTCAACAAAGGTCCTTTAAAAAGATCAAAACTTTTTCGTTGTTGCTCACTCACCAAACGCTGCACTTCTTCATTAGAAGAATGAAAATTTCGTAAATCTTTATAGCCAAGTTTTAAACCAGAAGGAAGTGCGTCATAGATATATTGAAAAACATTTCCATTCTCATCCTCTTTAAATGTAGTTCTTAAAATCTCATGCCTTTCGATAACTGCAAAAAATGCGAGATTAAAAGCTTCTTGATTCAATCTTCCTTGAAATTCATAAGTGCCGGAAATATTGTAAGCTGCACTAATATTAGAAAACTGACTCAACACCCATAACCTGCGTTGAGAAGAAGATAACGGGAAGCGCTCAATACCTTTGATGGGATGAATTTCATTACTCTTTGAATATTGTGTCAAAAACTCAATGATTTCATTTTTTTTACTTTTTAGTTCATTTAAAATATCTTCGGGTAACTCCTCACCCTCAAAATTTATTTCAAGTTCAGTTCCTGATAAACTAACATCTATATTGGCACTTTTAAGACGGCTGATTAATTCTCTTACTTTCATTTTCAGATAAAGTTTTTGTTTTCTCTATTTTATATATTTATTCAATTTTGATTAAAGTCAATACGACTTCATAATTTAATTGTTTTCTTTGTCACTTTATTCTTTTGCATTTCCTGATTTTTTTCCTCAATAAGTAAAGCCAATTTTTTTATTGTCAAATTGGAGAAGAGATCTTTTACTGAAAATTCATAAGGAAAATCTTTTTTAATTCTATTAATAACTACCATACCTTTTAAAGAATCTCCACCTAATTCAAAAAAATCATCATTCGCTCCAATACTTTCAATTCCAAAAAATTCTTCAAAAATACCTGCAACCTTTTTTTCAATAATAGTTTCAGGGGCAACATAGTCACTTCCTAAAAGCGGACGTTTAGATTTGCCCGCCTCCATAGGTAAGGAAGACTCATTTATTTCTGCTTTTTTCTCATGCTCTTCATTTATTTTAAGACTCAAATTACTTAATGCGTTAACTCCAAAATTTGAAAGGTATGCAAAGGGATCAACGCTTACTGGAAATTTAGTAGGCTCAAATGAATAAGTGGGCATAGAAATCCTTTTCCCGTTTTTTTCTTTATTATAATTATTCCAATCGATACTAACGCCGTGAGACCATAATAGCCCGATTTTATCGAGCAAAAATTTATGATCATCCTCATTCTGTTTTGCTGACCGAACTAGATTAACAGTTGCAGGAACAACTTTACCGGCATGTTGTTTTACTAAATTAGAAAGCGTTTGTCCTGCACCTATTTCCACAAAAATAAGATTGTTTGATATTGACAACAAACAGTTTATCCCGTCAGAGAAATTAACAGTTTCACGTAAATGCCTTACCCAATAATCAGTAGACTTAACTAATTCCTCAGTAATAAATGAACCAGTTAAATTTGAAATAAACGAATATTGCATTTTATTGAATGTAATCTTTTCTATTTCTTTTTTAAACTCATTCAAAATTGGTTCCTGCATATGTGAATGAAATGCATGAGAAGTTTGAAGTTTTACATAAGGAATATTTTGCTGATTCAATACAAGTATTAACTCTTCTATTGATGCTATTTCTCCTGAAAAAACAATTTGGTTAGAGCTGTTAACAGAAGCAAGCGACATTTTATCGTTCAAATATTTTTCAGCTTCAACTTTACTAATTGCCACACTAATCATCGCACCTTTAGGTAAAGATCCCATTAACTCGCCTCGTTTGACAACTAACCGCAAAGCATCTTCAAAACTCAATACTCCGCTTATACAAGCGGCCACATACTCTCCAACGCTATGCCCAATCATATACCGCGGAGTTACCCCATAAAACATAATTAATCGAGCTAACGAATACTCTAATAAAAAAATAAGCGGTTGTGTGTATTTGGTTTCATTGATTTTGTTTTCATTAAAAGCGTTTGAAAATAAAATATTTTTAAAGTCTTCTCCCGTTAATTTATCCAATAAAAGAAAACCTTTATCCATTTCATTTTTGAAAAAAAATTCACTTTCATATAAATCAATACCCATATTAATGTATTGCGTACCTTGCCCGGAAAACATGAAAACAACTGATTTACTCACTTCTTTGCTTTGATAAAATTGTTTTTGAGTTTTTTCTTTGTCAAACTGATTAAGTAAATCTTTCCTATCATCAAATAAAAAAGCTCTTCTATAAGTAAAATGTTTTCGACCAACTTGTAATGTATATGCTATATTATTAAGATCTATATCAGGTTCACGGGTCAAAAAGTTCTTAAGATCATTCAAATATCTTAGTAATGAACTTTCGGATTTCGCAGATACGATAAGTAATTTATGACTTTCAATACTATTGATATTAGCTTCTTGTTCAGGAGCTTCTTCCAATATCACATGAGCATTTGTTCCTCCAATCCCGAATGAGCTTACTCCTGCTCGCAAAGGAACATCATCTGTTTTAATCCATTCTTTTAATTTTGTATTTACGTAAAACGGACCTCCATCAAAATCAATTTCAGGATTTGGTGCTTCATAATTAAGACTTGCCGGCAGTTGTTTATATTTTAAACTCAAAGCCGTTTTAATCAAACCAGCAATACCGGCCGCTGTATCTAAATGACCAATATTAGTTTTAACAGAACCCATAGCGCATTTTTTGTTAGTATTAAAAACCTGGTTTAACGCTGTTACTTCGATTGGATCTCCCAATTTTGTAGCTGTTCCATGTGCCTCAATATAACTAATTGTTTCAGGCTCGATCTTTGCAAATTTTTGGGCCTTTCTAATACATTCTGCTTGGCCCTCAATACTTGGTGCAGTAAAGCCAACTTTTCTGTTACCATCGTTATTAATTGCGCTTCCCTTGATTAATGCATGGATCTGATCTCCATCTTTGATTGCATCTGTTAATCTTTTCAGCACTACAACACCTGCCCCCTCTCCATTAACTGTTCCACTGGCATCTTTATCAAAAGCTCTACAGTGTCCATCTTTAGAAGCGATCATTCCTTCCTTATAAAAATAACCTGCTTGTTTTCTTGTATCAATTGTTACACCACCAGCTAATGCAATTTTTGTTTCTCCTAACAGCAAACTTTTACATGCAAGATTAACCGCAACCAATGAAGTGGAACAAGCTGTATTGACTGAGAAAGAAGGGCCTTTTAAATTTAACTTATAAGATAATAAGGATGCTATAAATTCTTTACTATTAATTTGACTTAGTGTAAAATCATCTACTTCGTGATTAGAATTTTTTAAGTTTGAATAGAGCTTCCAATTTAAATCATCGCCTGCTCCTGCAAATAAACTAATTGATCCAGCACCACTATCGGGGTTATAACCAGCATCTTCCAATGCCTCCCAAACGCATTCATGAAAAACCCTATGCATGGGATTCATCAAAGCTGCTTCATTTGGGCGGTAATCA
>CALMND010000441.1 GCA_937868565.1 uncultured Bacteroidota bacterium
TGCTACTTACGACGGATTAGGAAATTTATTTGCCGGAGGTACTGTTTTTGACAATGGCTATCCTGTAACTTTGGGTGCAATTTCATCTGTATTTACCGGAAACGCCGGGGGAGGTATTACCGACCTAGTAATAACCAAATACAATGCTTTGGGTAATGCGCTTATTTACTCAACCTACTTGGGAGGCTCGCAGGCAGAGATTGTAACCAGCATGATTACTGATAGTATAGGAAACCTCTATCTTTATGGGGCTACCAGTTCTTTGGATTTTCCAATTCCTAATGGAGGATATGACAATAGTTTTAACGGAGGTAATTTTTTGAGTTTTCAATTTAACGGCACTACCTTTAATAACGGCACTGATATTTTCGTAGAGAAATTCAATAGCACTGGAACAGCTATTCTTGGTGGAACATTTATAGGAGGAAGCAACAATGATGGCGTCAACTACAATAATTTTGCACCGGCAACACACACGGTATTTCCTTGTTTTGCTCCAGGGGGCTTCGTTCTAGCAAACGAGTTTCCTTCCGATTCTTTGCAGTACAATTATGGCGATCAGTATCGTGGAGAAATACAACTTGACAAATTAGGTTCGGTGTATGTAGCCAGTTCAACCAAGTCTAGCAATTTTCCGGTGGTTGGGGCCTTTCAAAACACTTTAAATGGTAAGCAGGATGCGGTTGTCTTTAAATTAAATAACGGTTTAACATCGTTGATTTGGAGTACTTATCTGGGGGGAAGTGGGAACGATGCTGGTTATTCTTTAATAGTGGACGATACGCTACAAACCTATGTTACCGGCGGAACTTATAGCTCAAACTTCCCCGTGGTGGCGGGATGTTATCAAACGGCAGCGGGTGGGGGCAAAGCCGACGGTTATTTGGCAAAAATAAGTGCTGCAGGAAATCAAATATTAAAAGCTACCTATATTGGCACCGCGAATTATGATCAAAGTTATTTCGTACAAAGCGATCGGATTGGAAGAATTTATGTTTTTGGGCAGTCTTTAGGTAACATGCCTGTTTCTCCGGGAACTTACTCTAACGCCGGTTCCCACCAGTTTTTGATGCGATTCAATAATCAACTTACTAATTCTAATGTCTTGTCTACTGTGGTTGGCAGTGGACAAGCCAGTATTGATATCTCGCCATCGGCTTTCAGCGTTGATAAATGTAGTGGTGCGATTAGCTTGAGTGGATGGGGCGGGAATTTTGTCAATTGTAGTTCGTTAAGTGGCATGCCTGTAACTCTTGGAGCTTTTCAAACAAATGTTCCAAATGGGCATGATTTTTATTTAATGGTGTTGCATCCAAATTTTAGCGGTCTTAAATATGGAACTTATTTTGGGGGTAATTTATCCGACGAACACGTTGACGGGGGAACTTCGAGAATCAATAATAAGGGTGTATTGTATCAATCCGTGTGTGCCGGATGTGGAGGAAATGACGATTTTCCCGTGACGCCCGGTGCATGGCCGGGTACGCCCGGCGACCCTAATCACGCGGCAAATTGTAACAATGGAGTTTTTAAATTTGATTATGAGCCTAAGATCAAAGCAACCATCGTCACTAACACGATTGCCGGATGTGTGCCCCTTACTATAACATTTACAAACCTTTCGTCACCGGGTTTAATTTATCTTTGGAATCTTGGGGGAGGACCCACGAACACAACGAATGTTGTTAATCCAACCAAAACCTTTACAGCTACAGGGACATATACGGTAAGTCTAATTGCGATTGAAAACCAATATTGTTTTTCGAGTGACACATCCTACCTGGTTATTCAGGTTTATCCCAATCCAACAACGAATTTTAGCGTTACCTCTTCTCAATGTTCTAATACAATAGCACTTACGCATACCACTACGGGTAATTTAGGCCCGACACCTTATTCCTGGAATTTCGGAAACGGAAGTCCAACAACGAATGTTAGTTCCCCCTCCTATACTTACCCTACCAATGGAGTTTTTAACATTACACTAACGGTTACGGACATTAATGGATGCAAGGATGTTAAGACAAATACAGTAAGTGTGTTTGGTTTTACTCCGTCCGTACTTAGTGCTACAATCTGCGCTGGTAGCAGTACCATAATGACATCAGCTGGAGGTACGAGTTATACATGGACTCCGGCTTCTTTTTTAAGTAATAGCCTTTCGGCCAATCCGGTAGCTAATCCTACTAGCAATATCGTATATACAGTTATCGTTAACAATAACTCACCAGGTTACATCTGTTCGAAAACGCTCACGGCACAAGTGCAAGTAAATCCTGTTCCGTCGGCGGCGTTTACTTTTTCGTCTTCACTTTGTTCAAATACGGTTATCACCAACAATATATCTTCCGGTACCTTTACTAATAATTCATATGTTTGGAATTTCGGAGACGCAACAGGAACTGTGTCTGCTATATCCCCAGGTCATACCTATCTTAACAATGGAACATTTACAATTAGCCTTTCCGTTTTTGACGTAAACGGATGTTCCTCGGTTAAAATTGCAACTATTAGCGTGTTTAATTTCCTACCAGGTGTGGTAAGTAGCGCAACCATTTGTGATGGGCAAAAGAAGCCTTTGTTTGCGCAGGGAGGAACCCAATATACCTGGACACCATCGAACTCATTAAACAATAATTTAATTGCTTCTCCGTTGGCTAATCCCAGAAGCACAACAGTCTATACGGTTAATGTTCTCAACAATTCACAGGGTTATCCTTGTGCACAAACATTAACAACGGAAGTATTGGTAAATCCAACGCCTACAACAGCCTTTAATTATACCGCAAACCCGTGTGGCGGCGATGTCAATTTCTTTGATAAATCAACCGATGAGATTAGCTCGTGGTCATGGACACTAAGTCCCACATACACGACATCTAATCAGAACCCTGTCTTCTTTTACAGCGGCGGAGGAACTTATGTAGTCAGTTTAGTAACGGCAAATCAATTTGGATGTCGGGATCGAGTGGATACTACAATTAATGTTATTCCACCACCGCCCTTGTCGGTTAATGCAACGGCACAGGTTTGTAAAGGAAAGTCAGCTCAATTATCTGCTAGTGGAGGTATAGCATATAGCTGGACTCCTCCTGACAGATTGGATTTTCCCACTCTAAACAATCCAATGGCGTCACCCTTGATTACAACACAATATTCTGTTTTAATTACTACGCCCTTAATCATTGATGGAAAACCCTGCAAATTTCAGTTAACAACCGAGGTAATTGTGACTGAGCTATCCACAAAGCCTATTAGTGCCTCAGCCAACCCAGTCATGGTTGTAACAGGCAACTCAAGTTCCCTCACATATGTTGGAGATCCGGGCGCCTTGGTAACCTGGTATCCACTGAATAGCACAAGTCCCGTGACGGGATATAGTGTACTTGCTTATCCGGACAAGCCTACAACTTATACCGTAGTCGTAGGTAAAGGTCCGTGCAGTGAAACGCTCACTGTTCATGTGGATGCATATTCAGAAGGTTGTTTAGATAAAGATGCTTTCGTACCTAATACTTTTACACCAAATAATGATGGTCAAAACGACATTTTGTATGTGCGCGGCATAAAAGTAGATGACTTATATTTTGCGGTATATAACCGTTGGGGAGAAATTGTTTTTGAAACCAAAGACAAAACCAAAGGCTGGGATGGAAAGTACAAGGGCAAAGATTCGGATGCGGGCGTATTTGGTTGGTATGTTAGAGCCAAATGTGTTAATGGAGGAGAGGCTTTCAAAAAAGGCAATGTTACCCTCATCAGATAATTTTTTTAACAAAGGAATTTTATTACATTTGCCGACTTAAATGGTAGGTATAGCTCAGTTGGTTAGAGCACCAGATTGTGGTTCTGGGGGTCGTGGGTTCGAGCCCCATTACTTACCCTAAAAGGAAAAAGCCGTCTCTTAATCGGAGACGGCTTTTTCAATTAACTTATAAAACTTATTTTTTCTTAGCCAACTTTTTTGAACCACTCTTTTTAGAAGCGGCTTTTTTCGTAGCAGTCTTTTTTGCTTTGGCAGTTGAGCCTGTCGAAACTGCTTTTTTAACCGGACTTGCCTTAGTGGCGGCAGAAACAGCTACTTTTTTCTTTACAGCAGCCTTTTTAGCCTTTGAATTAAAAGCATTTGGTACCTGTTCGATAATCATTTTTTTAACGTCCTCAAGTGTCAATAGAGCCAATGTTTCGGGAGTATATCTGGTTCCTTTTTCTGGATTAATAACTTTTAACTGTAGTTTACCAAACTTAATTTGTGGACCCCATCGGCCATTTTCAAGAGATATTTTTTCTTCCGGCCAGTTGTGAATATAACGGTTCGCTTCCTTATCTATTTTTTTCTCAATTAACTCATTAATATCATTTTGAGACAAATTATCGAAATTGTAAGCACGGGGCACATTAATAAACATGCCTTCGTATTTAATAAAAGGACCAAATCGCCCTTTACCTTTGGTAACACCCTTGCCCTTGTAGTGGGCTATCGGAGCGTCTGCCAATTGTTTTTCCTTTATTACCGCAATTGCTTGTTCCATATCCATGGTTAGTGGATCAATGGTTCTTGGAATTGAAATAAACGATTCATCTAACTTAATGTAGGGGCCAAAACGTCCAATGCCAATGATTACTTCTTTACCTTCATAAGTTCCTAAATTCAAAGGAAGTTTAAATAAATCAAGAGCTTCTTCTAAGGTGATGGTTTCCAAACTTTGAGTTTTTCTGAGGCTAGCAAATTTTGCTTTCTCACCAGTGGTTTCGTTGGTTTCACCAATTTGAGCTAAGGGTCCAAAACGACCAATTCTAACGATAATGGGCTTGCCGCTTGCAGGGTCAATCCCCAGGTTACGTTCACCACTAGCTCGCTCGCTGTTTTCCATAGTGGATTCAACCGTTTTATGGAAAGGGCGATAAAATTCTCCCAGCATTTTTTGCCAGTTTAAATTACCCTCGGCAATCTCGTCAAACTCCTCTTCCACTTTAGCAGTAAAATGAAAATCAAGAATCGTTGGAAAATACTGTAACAAAAAGTCATTTACCACCACACCAATATCCGTTGGAAATAATTTAGATTTTTCAGCTCCCGTATTTTCTGTTTTTGTTTCTCTGCTCAAATTTTGTTTTACCAAAGTGAGACTAATATAATTTCTTGGATTACCCTCCTTATCTGTTTTCTCAACATAATTCCGCTTTTGAACGGTACTGATTGTTGGAGCATAGGTAGATGGACGGCCAATACCCAATTCTTCTAATTTTTTTACTAGACTTGCCTCCGTATAACGTGCCGGATGATGCGTGAAACGCTGAGTTGTGGATATTTCTTTACTGTTTATTTTTTCTCCAACCTTCATGGGAGGAAGCATAGAAGCGGTATCTTCATCGGTATCTTCATCATCCGTTCCTTCCATGTACACTTTTAAGAAACCATCAAATTTCAACACTTCACCTTGGGCTACAAATATCTCACTTGCCGCACTTACGCTCACTTTGGCTGTGGTTTTCTCTAATTCCGCATCACTCATCTGGCTGGCGATTGTGCGCTTCCATATTAAGTCATACAGGCGAATTTCGTTGCGCTCACCGTCAATTACATTTCTGTCAATATATGTTGGACGAATTGCTTCGTGGGCTTCTTGCGCACCTTTACTTTTGTTTTTATATGTTCTTGGGCTAAAATAGCGCGCCCCATAATTCTCGTTAATTGCCTTATTTGCTTGATTCATAGCGGTTTCAGACAGATTAACTGAATCCGTTCTCATGTAGGTTATTTTTCCTGCCTCGTACAAACGTTGTGCAACCTGCATGGTTTGTGCTACTGAAAAACCTAATTTTCGAGCGGCTTCCTGTTGTAGGGTTGATGTTGTGAAAGGTGCGGCAGGTGAGCGTTTTGCAGGTTTTGTCTCTAAACTCGAAATGGTATAAGAGGCATTTTTGCATTTTTCTAGAAAATCAGTGGCTTCTTTTTCAGTAGCAAATCGCTTGTCTAATTCTGCTTTTAATACTCCACTTCCCACGTTAAAGAGAGCAGAAACTTTAAACGCCGATGTTGATACGAATTTTTGAATTTCGCGTTCGCGCTCCACAATTAAACGCACAGCAACTGATTGAACACGTCCGGCGGACAAACTGGGACGGACTTTTTTCCATAAAATAGGAGATAATTCAAAACCTACTAATCTATCCAATACCCGGCGCGCTTGTTGAGCGTTTACCAAATTAATATCAATTTCTCTTGGGTTTTCAATGGCCTTAAGAATGGCTTGTTTTGTTATTTCATGAAAAACAATGCGGCGTGTGTTTTTTCGTGTTAAGCCCAAAGTTTCATAAAGATGCCAGCTAATGGCTTCTCCCTCACGATCCTCATCGGAAGCTAACCAAACCATGTCCGCTTTTTTGGTGAGGTTTTTTAATTCGGCTATTACTCGTTCTTTGTCCGGTTGAACTTCATATGTAGGAGTAAAATTGTTTTCAATATCTACTCCAAAATCCTTTTTTACTAAATCTCTAACATGCCCAAAACTTGACTTTACTGTGAAATCTTTTCCTAAAAATCCTTCAATTGTTTTCGCTTTCGCGGGGGACTCAACGATGACTAAATTTTTGCTCATACCTTATATATTACAAGCTCATTTTC
>CALMND010000442.1 GCA_937868565.1 uncultured Bacteroidota bacterium
AAAAATGAGATCATGGGCGCGCAGGAATTGGCCATAAATCAAAATAAGTAAAACAAACGCGCTTTTTTTCATTCCAAAAAGAGATTTTATTTGATTGTATTTTTGGATAACGAGTTTTTATCCAAAAAAGTATGTTGTTCCAAATGAATAATTAAAATCTTTCACCAAAGGATGATTAAAATTTATATACTTTCTTCGTTATGCACCTTTTTTGATTCTTTAAAGCAGCCAACTCAAAAATACACTACAAGAACTTCATGATTCAAAATTTACACAGCCTCTAAGTTAATCAAAAATTTATTCTACTAAGGCGCTTATTTTTACCTTAGCAGCCGTTAATCCTAAGTTTAAAAGCTTTAATTTTGTATTATAATGAGGAAATTTTTAGGGCATTTTATTCAGGGTTTGATTGTTTTTATTCCGGTGACTATAACAATTGCTATTTTAGTGAAGTTATTTGATTTTTTTGCCGGACTATTCTCATTTATTGGGTTTAGTAATACACTTCTTAATACCTTGTTTGGACTGGGGTTAACGATAGGTTTTATCCTTTTTTTGGGCCTCTTGGCTTCTTCCTTTGTTTTTAAGGAAATCTTTAACTATTTAGAGGAAAAACTAGAACACGCGCCCTTTATAAGGCATATTTATTCGCCTGTAAAAGATTTTACTAACGCTTTTATGGGTAGTAAGAAAAAATTTAATAAACCGGTTATGGTTCTTACAAACCCTTTGGCCAATATTTATGAAATGGGATTTATTACTCAGGAAAATCTGGATGACTTTGATATAAAGGATAAAGTCGCAGTTTACCTTCCCTTATCTTACTCACTTTCGGGCAAACTTATATTGGTTCCCCGGGAAAATGTAAAACCATTATCTGCCGATGCCTCCGATACAATGAAATTTATTGTGAGTGGTGGAGTTACCGATGTAGATTAACTATTTATTTTATAAATTTGAATTATTTCGAAACGAATGTCAGAAATCCTTAGAATTAATAATGTTTCTAAACGCTATAGCAACCATGTTGCCTTAAATAATGTTTCAATTTCCATACCTGAAAAAAGTGTTTTTGGTTTGTTGGGACCTAATGGAGCGGGTAAAACTTCTTTGATCCGGATCATTAATCAAATAACAGGCCCGGATAGCGGAGAGGTTATATTTAAAGGTGAGAAATTAAACCCAAAACATGTTGAACAAATAGGTTACTTGCCCGAAGAGCGGGGTTTATATAAAAAAATGACGGTTGGTGATCAGGTTTTATACCTTGCACGTCTAAAGGGATTAAGTAAAGAAGAGGCGAAAAAAAGATTGAAATATTGGTTTGAGAAATTTGAAATGCAAAGCTGGTGGAAGAAAAAAGTGGAGGAGTTAAGTAAGGGTATGCAACAAAAAGTTCAGTTTATTGTTACGGTCATTCATGAACCACAGCTTTTAATTTTAGATGAACCTTTTAGTGGGTTTGATCCGATTAATGCCCAACTCATAAAAAATGAAATCCTTGAATTAAGGAATAACGGGGCAACAGTCATTTTCTCTACTCACAATATGGGTAGTGTGGAAGAACTTTGTGATAATATTGCTTTACTGAACAAATCTGAGAAAATACTCGACGGAACGGTTAAAGAAATTAGGAAAAGGCATCGCACAAACACATTTAAAATTTCTTTTAAAGGTAATGTGATGGGTTTTGCCAACGCATTATGGGCAGGGGCGGAGGTTCTTGAAAAACGCAGCGAAGACGATATTCACTATTTTACGTTAAGGGCACTTCAGAACCTATCAGCTAATCAATTATTACAAGCTGTTTTACCAACCTGTGAGCTGCTTTCCTTTAACGAAATAGTTCCAAGTATGAATGATATATTTATTATGAGGGTGAATGAGGGGAATACGGTTGCAGGAACAAAAAGTAATTACACTGAATAAAAGTTATGAGTAAAATAGGATTAATCATTGGTAGGGAATTGAAGTCGAGGTTATTTAACAAAACGTTTATAATCATGACTATTTTGGCACCGCTTTTAATAACAGGCTTTTTAGCCTTTATTATTAAAATGACGCAGTCGGAAAAAAGAGATCAAAATGTTTTGGTAATTGACGACTCCAAACTATTTACAGATAAATTAAGTGGCAACGATTACATATCTCTTTCATTTTCAAATCAGAAACTGGAAGACGCTGTAGAAAAATTTCACGAAAAAGGTTATACATGTTTGTTGTGGATTGCTCCCACTATTATTGAGGGTGGAGCAGGGGCAACCAAGCTGTACTACAAAAAATCTCCAGGCTACGCTTTTCAAACATACATCAAAGACCAATTGGAGAAAATTATTTATGAGAACAAATTAAAAGCGAACAATATTGACCCTAATATTATTTTGAACTCAAGACAAAGTGTGAAAATAATTCTTGAAAAGGTAAACGATAAAGGCAAACCCGAGGAGCAAAGCGGTTTTGGATTTCTGGGATTTATTTCAGGAGCTATTATGTTTATGTTTATTCTTTTGTACGGTATGATGGTGTTTAGGAGTGTGATGGAAGAAAAAACGAGCCGTATTGTGGAAGTGATTGTTTCTTCGGTTAAGCCCTTTGAATTAATGCTTGGTAAAATTATTGGGGTGGCCATTCTTGGTATCATTCAATTTATCACCATGGGTATTATCACTTTTACCTTAACCACGGTGTTGTCGACCATCTTTTTAAAGGATATGAATTCGCAATTAAAGGTTTTTGAACAACAGCAGGAACTAGTGAAGAAAAACGGCGCAAATGTGGACTTTAAACAACTCGAAAAATTTGATGACAAGTTGGAATTATTTGACCTTTTAAAGAAGCTAAATAAAATAAATTTCCTTGAAGTATTTATTTGTTTTGTACTGTTTTTTATCGGTGGCTATTTGTTTTACAGTTCTATCCTGGCAGCTATTGGTAGTGCAGTTGATTCGGAAGCCGACTCTCAGCAATTTATGATGCCGGTGATGATACCCTTAATGATCGGATATTTTCTTTCCACTAAAACTATTATGGATCCCGACTCATCTTCCGTCTTCTGGGGTTCCATTATTCCCTTTACCTCGCCCATTGTAATGATGTCGCGCATAACCAACGGGGTGCCTTTATGGGAATTAGTCACGTCTTTAAGTTTATTATTTGCATCCTTTATTGTAACCACTTGGTTAGCAGGTAAAATTTACCGCACGGGCATTTTAATGTATGGTAAAAAGACAGGTTGGCGTGAAATTGGTAAGTGGTTGTTTTATAAATAGATTCTGAGTGATAGAAATGGTAGTGAGTATTTTATAAACACACAAAACATTTACCAATCTTGATAAATTAGTAAAAGCGAAATAATGATGAAGGTATAAAACATCAGGTTGTGTGAATGCTATAATAAAATCGCTGAGAATCACTTAAACGAAGTTTTATTCAAATCTGTTATTCGAATAAAAAATACTAAACTAATTTTTTTCAAAGATTGCTGTTATAAGTAATTGCCACAGTAAACATCTTGGCAGACAATGCCACATAAAAAGGAAGTACGACATGCCGACAATGAGCAGACAAGTAATCTTAATCTTTTTCCTCCCTTTCTTTTCATTCGGGCAATCGATTAGTAGCTTGACAAAAGCCGAATTAACAAAATGTTATTCCCTAGCTATCGCTGATTATGTTAAGACCGTTTACAAAGAACACAAGATTACCTTCGACACTTTGTACTTTGGAAAACACGATCAGTTTCCAAACTTAAAATTACCCGGCAAGATCGAAAACACAAATATCAAATTTTTGAGTCCTGAAAATGGCCTAAAGCTTCAAAGAGAACGAAAATCCATTTATTACATTAATATGATTGGATGGGGAACCAGAGAAAAATACGAGTTTATGTTTGTGACATTTACGCATTCTAGTGCTCATCAATTTGACTGGCACGTCAATTATACATATAATGCGAAACAAAAAGTATTTGAACTGCACAAATCAAGTTTCGATTATTATTGGTTTAAGAAATAATCATAGACCCTTAACTGGAAAGTAATTTTTGCGGCTGCAACTTGCCTATTACAGTCGTGTTGCGACTTTTTTTGAGGGTTAGCCCTCAAACCTGCCTGCTAAGGCCATAGCTTGCACGCGTGCCGGCAGGCCTGTTTGCCGTTGCACGTGATTGCACAATAGTGGACAAATGTGTAACCTGGCAAAAACGCAGCAAGTGGATAGCGCAAGACAATAACCACAGTCCGATTTACCTTGAAAATTCTCCTGAAGGTGTCTACACGTTGATTATGTCCACACCTTCGGGAATTGTTGTCCCGATGAAAAATCATCCTGAAGTAAACGTTCCCTAGTCTGGAAAGAATTTAGTTGCCCATGTTAACATACCTTATAGGCATTAACCTAATATTATGAGCGAGGAAAAATGTTTTAATGTTTGTTAATTT
>CALMND010000443.1 GCA_937868565.1 uncultured Bacteroidota bacterium
TAAGAACGATAATAGGCGGCATAGTAGGAATCGTTATTGGAATCCTTATTACAGGAACATTATTGTTGTTATTAACTATTTACACAAATAAATTTTACTATTATTTTTTAGTTCCTGCCTATTTAATAAATTATTTGTTTATAAAACTGATAACAAAGCAATCTGCAAAAAACGCTGTGGTTTTTATATTTTCATTAATAGCTACAGTATTGAGTGCAGCTTTAGTTTTTATAATTTTATACTATTTACCCATGACCTCTCCCCAAAAAATCAGTCCATTTTAAAATAGAAAATCAGGCAATTATTCATAACTTAAAAAATGAACAATTGCACATGAAAAAATCAAAATTCACAGAAGCCCAAATTGTGTTTGCCTTACGCCAGGCAGAGAACGGAGTTAAGGTAGAAGAAGTCTGCCGAAAACTCGGTATCAGCGATGCCACATTTTATAATTGGAAAAAGAAATATGGCGCTTTAGGTGTAACCGAGTTACGTAAGTTAAAACAATTGGAAGAAGAAAATAGTCGTCTCAAGCAAATTGTAGCCGACCTTAGTCTAGACAAGCAAATGCTACAAGATGTTTTAAAAAAAAATGTCTGACAGCTCGTCAACGAAAGAAACTCGCCGATGTTTTAATTGATGATTATAAAGTTTCAATAAGAAGAGCCTGCATGTTGGTTAATCTTTACCGAACGACATTTGAATATCATCCCCATAGGCGTGATGATGGTCCGGTAAGACAACGAATAAAGGAGATTGCAGTTTCAAGGGTACGGTATGGAGCAGACCGTATTCATATGCTTTTGCGAAGAGAAGGTTGGCCTGATAATCACAAGCGTGTAAGGCGCATCTATCGTGAGGAAGGGCTTAATCTGCGTAACAAGCGTCCTTATAGATCAAAGGCTGCCGCTCATCGTTTAGAACGTCCGGAAGTTTCTAATTTGGATTACTGTTGGTCGATTGATTTTGTTCATGACCAACTCTATAATGGCAGAAAATTACGGGCTTTAACTATAGTTGATAATTGTACTCGTTTTTGTTACGCCATTGTAGTAAAAATATCCTTCAAAGGAATCGATGTTGCAGAAGTAATGGAGTCGTTAAAAATGAAATATGGAAGAACTCCCAATCGAATACAAACTGACAATGGAAGTGAATTTAGAAGTAAAGATTTTGATCGCTGGGCTCAAACAAATAATGTAACTTTAGATTTCTCGAGACCCGGAAAACCAACAGACAATCCATATATAGAATCATTCAATGGTAGCTTCCGTGATGAATGTTTAAATACAACCTGGTTCTTATCACTTGAAGATGCGATTGAAAAAATTGAATTATGGAGAGTAGAATATAATTGCTTTAGGCCGCACAGTTCTTTAAGCGGAATGACACCGGAAGAAGTAGTTAAAAAGTATCAAACAATGCCTGAAAATTCTAATTTAGGATTGACCAAAAAAAGGGAGTAGCTCACCCAAAAACGGCGTCCAACACTCGTTTTAAGTAATAGGGGGCAGACGGGGGAGCAATCATCGGCAAACC
>CALMND010000444.1 GCA_937868565.1 uncultured Bacteroidota bacterium
TAATACTGTATATTTGTTGGGCGCTCAATTTAAAACCATTTTTCTTCATGTCCTTAAAGTTCAATGCATCAATCAATTGAGGCATCCACATACCTTCGTCAGCCTGAGCCGAAAGAGAAAAAAGCAATACACTTGCAGTTAACTTTAACAAACTCATTTTTCTCCTTTTATTACTCATATACTTTCTCATTTTTAAACACTTTACCTTATGAATCCTGATAATCTCATTGCGTCAGACTTTATTGCGCTATCCAATGTAATTCCTTGTTCTTTACTTTTCAGTGTCGCTTTTTTTAACAGGGCTGGTGCTTCACGTATTTGTTTAGCGTAGGTTTGAATTTGTCTGTTGCGCTCAATTCTTGCATAAAAGGTCTTAGGGGAGGTATATAATTCATAAGCATCGGGTATGAAATTATTTCCAAACGCAGGGAGATTTCCATCCGAGTACAAAAGCATAATGACAGGGTTGCTTTCTATTTCTTTTTTAAAATCCAATTCCCAAACCTCCACCTTTTCTCCCGGAACCGGCGACGGTACAACTTTATTGCAATAATACCAAAACTGGCCCCCGGCAAAACAAGCCGCCCCGATTCCCATATATACTGCGCCATACCAATAGCTATCAGAGACAACCAACACCTTGGTGGAGTTTTTTACACTGTCATCTTCAAATTGAACAACAGGATAGGCCAGCTTCATATCCAATTCGGGATTGGAGTAAAGGTTCATGCTCTTGAGAACATCCGAGTCTCTGCTTCTTGCTGTATCCACCACGTCTATCTGCGACCAACGTACTCCGGGCATATCGCATTGATGCAACTTTTCTATGTGCTTAATAATAGTGTCCATAGCCAGGCACTCTCCATAATAACTCCAATGGTGTCCAAACTTAGGAAACAAAGGATAGGGCGATGTGGGTTTTAATTGTTCAAAATAATTATAAAGATCAAGATTATTGAGCCCCAAGCGTTTGCTGTGTGAAGCAAACAAGTCGTGATTCGTACGTTTAACCGGATGTTTATATTTGTCCTCAATAAATTCTTTACTTCCTATTCCTTTACCCGGAGCAAAAACAAGTAACAAATCAACACCCTTTTTTTTCAAGGTATCCTGCACTACTTTTGCTTTTTCAAGCAAGGAAACGACTTTTTCTTCCTCTATTAAATCATCACCAAAGGCCGAGAAAATATAGCTTTCTGCAAACACATAATTATTTTTACCACTTACAAAATTGTTTACCCGTATCTGATTAAAAAAATTGTAATACAATTGGTTGTTTAAACGAACCATGATTTCTTTTAACGACCAATGATCGTTGTCATAATCGTTGCTTTCTGATTGATATATTCCACTGAACCAATTTTCCGCATTTAGTTCAGGTTTTTTATCGTTAATGACAATACCGACCAGATTTGGCTTATTGTACGATAAGTCCTCAGACGATTGTCGTTTTACATATTTAAGGTACGCAAATATCATGGGCCAAGAAATCAGCAGCAGCCCTATAACACAGTGTACGGAGTATGTTTTTGTTTTGGCCATTAAAACCTAAAATAAATAAAGGGGTTAAAATCAAGTGCCGAGATAAAACTTAAAGACACATAAAAGAGAATGATCCCCGCAGAAATTGCTAACCACTTCCCCCTGCTGGAATATACCTCACCGTACATTTTCTCCTGAAAGGTTTTTGTTTTCTGTGTGCATGCGAAAAAAGAAATCAATGCGGCAATCACAGCCATGGCTATGAAATCATTATTTAAAGCAAATTTACCATCAAAAAAATCAAAGGCATACATTTGTTTAATAGCACTTATGCCGTAGGTTAGGTCTTCATTTCTAAACAACACCCAGCCTGTTACTACTATTAAAAAAGTAATTGGAACTGCAACGAATTTCCCTATTTTTTGAAGTACCTTTCCTAAAAACAATCTTTCCATCACTAAAAATAATCCATGATAGGCGCCCCATAAAACAAAATTCCAACTGGCGCCATGCCATAGTCCCGAAAGCAGAAAAACCAAAATTAAATTACGATACAATTTTGCGGCGGAACCTTTGTTGCCACCTAAAGGAATGTACAGGTAATTTTTCATCCAGGCACCAAGGGTTATATGCCAGCGCCTCCAAAACTCAGTGATGCTTGCTGCTATATATGGATTATTAAAATTTTCGGGTAACTTAAAACCCATCATCTTTCCAAGGCCAATAGCCATGTCGCTGTATCCACTGAAATCAAAATAAATCTGAAAGGTGTAGGCCAAAGCGCCCACCCAGGTTGCAATGGTATCCAATTGGTCAATGGGAAGCTGAAATACCGCGTCGGCCTGCATGCCCAACGTATTTGCAATAATTGTTTTTTTGGCAAGACCAAAACAAAAAATTAAAAAACCACTAAGCTTTATGTTGGCCGTATAATTTTTTTCACGATTCGTAATTTGATCGGCAATGTCGTGATAGCGGACAATGGGCCCCGCAATTAACTTTGGGAATAATAAAATATAGGTTTGATAATGCCAAAAACTCTTGAGTGGTTTATGAATGCCCCGGTAAACATCAATCACATAAGTGAGGCTTTCAAAAGTATAAAAGGAAATGCCAATGGGAAGCACCACATTTAACCACTTAATTTCGGTGCCCAGAAGTGCGTTGATGTTGGCAATAAAAAAATTGCAGTACTTAAAATAAAATAACAGACCCAAATTCAAACAAAGCGAAATAACGAGATAGCCAATCTTAGCTTTCGAGGTTTTTTGCTTGTGCATGGCGTTCACCAAAAAATAATCCAAAAAAGTGGTTCCCAGTATGACGAATATAAATTTTGGACCTCCCCAACTGTAAAAATAAACGCTCGCTAAAAGAATAACCGCATTTTTGAATTTATGAGGTACCAAATGGTAAACTAGCAAAAAAACAGGTAAAAAATAAACAAGAAAAGTAATGCTGCTAAATACCATAATTTTAGGAGGTACAAAAATAGAATAATTTAGGAATTTGTGCTGGCAAAATAGGGGGTATTTTTCAGTAAGTCTGTGTGCCAAAGCAAGTCCGTTGCGCTTGCCCTGATTTAATTTTTAAACAAATTTGTCTTGGGTTCGACTCCTATTCCCGAAAAATTATTCAGGTAAATCTTCCCGGCCTGATAGCTCAATCCCTCAAAGGGGTCGTTCAGATACAATTGAGGTGCATCTAGATCCACAAAGTCTCCTAAAGCCATTAACTGAGCCATCGCAGAAGTGCCGCAAGAACTTTCGGCCATACAACCTAATAGAATTTTGAGTTTATTTCGTTTGCAATGAAGAATCATTTTATGAGCTTCGTTTAAGCCCGTGCATTTCATTAATTTAATATTGATACCCTGAAAAGCGCCATCTAATTCTTCAAGGTCTTTTAATCGCTTTACGCTTTCGTCAGCGAAGGTGGGTATCGGACTTCGCTCACTAAGCCATTTCATTTCCCGCTTCAGTTCCTTTGGCAAAGGTTGTTCAATTAATACAACGTTCTTATCAGTCATCCATTCTATCATCTTCAAAGCATATTCCTTGGTTTTCCAACCCTGATTTACATCCACATATAAGGGCTTATCTGTTAATTGCCTTACAGTTTTAATCAGTGCTTTGTCATCTGCGGTTCCAGCCTTTATTTTTAAAACCGAATACGCCTTTGCTTCTTCAATTTTTTGCGCCATTTTTTCCTCACTGTCTATACCGATAGTAAAGGAAGTTGATTGAGCCCCCGGTTTTTGAATATTCAGCAACTGAAAGCAGGCTTTATTTGAGGCCTTTGCATACAAATCGTGCAAAGCGATGTCGATACCCGCTTTAGCGGCGTTGTTCTTGTCCGATAATTTGTCGATTGCAGTTAGAATTTCTTCCAGTGGTTGTTTTAAACTTGCCTCCATTAAAACAGGTTTTGCTTGATTCAAAAAATCAAGGCTTGCTTCCAATGTTTCGCCTAAATAAACAGGCAGGCAGGCTTCACCATACCCGGTAAAATTATCCTGCTGTAACTTTACAAAAACAGTGGGTGTTTCTTTTCTGGTATTCCCCGAAACACCGAAGGGATGTTTAAATTCCAAAAAATATGGCTTATAACTAAGATTCACTTTTGAATATCCTATTTAATTTCATTTCTAGTCAGACTCGGATGAAAATTTTAACGACTTATACAAACTCCCCATCCTATCGACACGGGTACTTAATCAAATCCTAATATTAAGTTCTTTTAGTGACGATTGCAAGCTCTTGTTAAATCTGTTTTTTTAACGAGGGCTCAAAAAAAAGCGAAAAAAAACCCGTTCTGTTTACACAAAACGGGTCAGTTTTAATTTTCTGAAATTTATTTTAAAGCTGCTACTTTTTTAGCAAGTTTAGATTTTATGTTACCTGCCTTATTTTTGTGGATAACGCTCTTTTTTGCCAATTTATCAAGCATACTTGATACTTTAGGTAATAACTCCTGTGCTTCTTTTTTAGAGGTAGCATCACGTAGTTTTTTTACTGCTGAACGAGTGGATTTTGCGTAATAACGATTTTCTGTGCGTTTAGCGTCGTTGGAACGAATTCTTTTTATTGCCGACTTATGATTTGCCATTTTCTTTGTTTCTAAAATTTCCCTTTTTTGGGAAGGCAAATATACGCTTTTTTTCGAATATTCAAATCTTAAAATAAAATGAATGTAAATTTGAAATTTAGTCTACTTAGCTGATAACTAAGCTTTTAGTAATTCGTTTGATTTGGTGCATTATAAAATCCGCGTAAAGATAGTAACACTTAGAAACCGGATTCGTGCAACTTTTTATAAGCCCGCGAAAAACGGATAAAAAAAAGCCCGGGATGATTTGAATACGGAATTAGTACTGAATTGGAATTTCGCGGCGCCCTGATAAATTCCGTTTTGATTGTTTTCTTAAAAAACGTTCGCCCCGGAACCTTAATTTAATAACCAGCGGGTCCTATTCGCGTGTTTTCCTACGCCAATACCTATCTGCTATGACCATATACAAAGTGGTAGTCGCACTAGCCTTTATTAAACGTAAATTAAGATTATTCCGATTTTTTTGCATAACAAACTGCACCCGAATTTTTGTGTATTTCCCAACCGGCTTTTACAAGCACTTTAAACCAATAAAGCATGGAGACAAAAAGTCGTTTGCACTAAGAATAGATCGAGAAACCATGAAAGCCATGGAAAAATGGCCGGCTGATGAATTTCGCAGTAGGAACGGCCAAATAGAATGGATACTGCATAAAAGTCTGAAAGATGCAAAAAGAATTAAAATAAAACCCGGTCAGAAAAAGTGACAAGCTGTGTTTCTCTATTCCTTGATAAATCGTGTTCTGTTCAAAAAATACAGGCCGCCGGGAAGCTGCGAAACATCAATCTCCATAATCTCGGATGTGGCCTCCGTTTCTAATAATTTCATTCCAAGTACGTTGGTGATGACCAACGGTGTTCCTACTTTTAACCTGGTGGCATTAATTTTATCTGAAGCCGGATTCGGGAAAATTTGCATCGATGTCTCGTTGCCTGATAGCTCGTCAGCGCCGGTGATACAAGAATTATTGAGCAGCAAAGTCGGCCGGTAGCTGTTCAAGATGCTCCACATGCGCTGTTTTTGCCCCTTTGAAAAGAAATTGAGGCAGGATGAAGGAGAATAATCCATAAAATTAT
>CALMND010000445.1 GCA_937868565.1 uncultured Bacteroidota bacterium
GCCTTCCGAACTGATATTAAAATCCATTTTGGGACCTCCCGGATCAAATACTAAAGCAGTAGTTGTTCCGCAATCTGAAAAAATTGGAATTAAACTTTTATCGTGCGGAGAAATCAATCTGGTAATGGTGTCGCCAACCATCAAAAGTCCTTTTTTAATTTTGGTGGAAGAAATGAAAGCCGAGATAAGTGACAAACCGTACACGTATCCAGCGCACCCCTGGTTGATGTCGAAAGTAACGCAGGATTTTGGTAAACCCAAACGCTCTTGAATATGCAGACTAGTTCCGGGAAGCGAATAATCAGGCGTTTGGGTTACAAAAAAAAGAGCTTCAATTTCAGATTTATCCCATTTTAATTCTTCGATCAATCTGTTTGCAGCGGCAATACATAAATCAGAAGCGCAAATTTCTTTTGGCGCAATGCGTCTGCTTTCGATTCCAATAGTGCTGATGAGTTTATGAAGTTCCTGTTCCGAATAACCCGAAAGCTCAAAATTGGATACTTTGTTGCTTGGAACTGTGGCCGAAATTCCTTTAATTCTAACGTTTGATACAGAAAAAAAGGCCATTAATTTAATTTTGTTTGTACGATTACAAATAACTCCGCGACATTCTTTGCCTTTTTAATGTCTTCAAAATCCAATATTACATTATATTCTTTGTCTATTTCGCTCACAATTATCATAGTTTGCAAAGAAGACCATTCTTTAAGCGTTTTCAAGTCAGTACTTTCAATAATAGGCCCATTATCTTCTTCTCTGAATTGCTTTCTGACTAAGGTTATAAACCTATCTAATTCCGCGTTTCCCATTTAAGTCCTTAATTGCTTAGATATACATTCAAATATAAAAACTATTTCTTAATTCTTTTCACTGTGCAATTAACAAGCCTTGCCCAAAAAATTTCAGGAAGAAAATACTCCTTTAAAATATATTCTTTTAAATCAGAGCTTTTATTTAATTTTAAGGAGATTGTATGTTGAACAAAAATTCGTCCATAAAGCTGCGGTAATGCCGAAAACCATAGATAATAAGCTAAAATTAGTACTATTTATTCTAGCAATTTTGCTGTACGCAAATACTATTGGCCACGATTATGCCTGGGATGACAGTATTGTGATTACGGAAAACCCCCGCGTAAAAAAGGGTATTTCCGGTATACCGGATTTATTTCTGAAATACAATTCTGACTTTAAATCCGATAAATACGGTTATCGCCCCATAGTATTAACATCTTTTGCAATTGAATATGGATTGTTTAAAGATATACCGCAGGTTGGTCACTTCATGAATGTACTCTGTTTCGCTCTATTATGTAGTGTAATGTTTGGCGTTTTACGTAAAATTTTTTACAAACTGAGTAATCTTGCCCCTTTTTTGATAACATTGATTTTTTTAGTTCATCCAGTGCATGTGGAAGTCGTTGCGAATATTAAAAGTCGGGACGAAATTTTCGCACTTTTGTTCTCTCTGCTGTCGCTTAACTATTTGATTGAATATAACAACTCTAATAGTTTTAAATTTATTCTGTTTTCGGCTATTTCGTTTGTAGCAGCGTTTTTATCTAAAGAGAGTGCCATCAGCTTTGTATTCATAATGCCTGTTACTTTGTTATACATGAATGGTAAAGAGTCTCTTAAAAAATTAATAGTTCCAACCAGTTTCACCCTTTTACTTTTGTTAGTGGGTATAATCATTTCCCAACTCAGCATGAATAGTGAGCTGGGAAAAGAGGCGGGAAAAGGAGCCGGTATTTTTTATGAGAACGGAATTTTAGGTAATAGCTTTTTTCATACAGATCTATTCAATTTAAAACTGGCAAACGCATTCACACTTCTAATTTTGTATCTGAAGAGCTTTTTCTGGCCACTTAAACAATTATACTATTATGGCTATAACCAAATACCTGTAGCAGCCTGGAGTGATTCAGTGGTAATCCTTTCCCTGTTTCTTAATCTGGTTTTATTAGTTTTTGCAGTAGTCGGTTTTAAAAAACATAAAGAGATCAGTCTTGGAATTCTTTTTTTCTTCATTAGCATTTCGATTTATCTTCATCTATTCAGAACCATTGCAGATACCATGGCAGACAGGTTTATGTTTGTACCCTCTCTGGGACTATCTATCGTCTTAGTTTTTGGTTTAGGAAAACTTCTTAAAATAGATTTTATCAAGCATAAGACAGAATCCATATTGGATCTTGTAAAATCAAATAGCAAAATACCTAAGGAAATGCAAACTCTTAAATACGTCTTTTTAATTCTAAGTTTCTTACTAGGTGTTAAAACTTATTCAAGGAACAAAATCTGGAAAAATAATTATACACTTATATCAACCGATATGCCCTCTTTGGAAAATTGCGCCAGGGCGCACAACTACATGGCAAATGAGTTAAAAAGCAAACTAAGTAAAAACTACGACGAAAAAACAGAAAGCGAAATGATCGCGCATTACAAAAAGAGTATAGCCATTTCAAAAGATTCTTATTATTCGTTTATTGGGCTTGGAACTTATTATAATGGCTCACAAAAATACGATTACGCTATTCCACTTCTTGATAGTATGGTTCGTGTTTTTCCTAAACAAGCGGATTCTCATTATTATTTGGGAGAAGCACTCTTTAAATCCGGTGATGCTAAACGCGCTATTCCATACCTGGAGACCTCTATGAAATTAGCCCCGGAAGTTTTCACCACCTACTTCACTCTTTCTATGGCTTATTCACGCAAGGGAGAGTTCGATAAAGCAATTGCACTTATTTCTTCTGCCGAGAAAAAGTTCTCCCCCTCTTCACGCACTTATGAAGCCCTTGGGGTCATCTACTTTGATAAAGGTGATATGGAGCAGTCTACAAAAAATACACTCGAAACAATTCGTTACGGTGCCGACCCGCAACTGGTTTACAAAATAGTTATAGGACGGTATCAATACAAAAAACAAGATAGTTTGGCTACTCTTTATTACAGGGAGGCCTACGCGAAGGGGATTTTTAAAGGGCAAATCAGATAAAAGTCAGCACCAAATATGTTTTTCAGAAGAAAAATAAAGAACATTGAAGATGTGAAAAAAAGCAAGGCCTTTTGCATCAATCCCTGGGTGCATTTATTTGTGTCACAAAAAGGAACTGTGGGTCCTTGTTGCTTAACTTCCTGGGAAGAAGATAAAACCTTCGGAAACATTAATACTCAATCAGTACAAGAAATATGGAACGGAGAAAAAATACGAAGTTTCCGGAAGTCTATGATGAACGACAAAGCGGACGACCGCTGTCATCAGTGTTATCAGAACGAAAAAAACGGATTGCGAAGCAAACGTAAAACAGTTAATTTTTTGTATGCGGATTATCTTCCGTGGGTTAAGGATACTAACAAAAATGGCTTTGCCGCAAATGCAAAACCTATTTACTGGGACATCCGCATTTCCAATTTATGCAACCTGCGCTGCAGAATTTGCGGGCATCACTCAAGTTCAAGCTGGTACGAAGACGCCAAAGCGACCGGTGACTTAAATTACGAAAGCAAAATTAACAAAGGTCCAAAGAACTTTGAACAATTGATGCAACAATTAGATTTCGTGATAGATGATTTGGAAGAAGTTTATTTTGCAGGAGGAGAGCCGACTCTTATGCCAGAACATCTGCAAGTTATAAATAAACTCATTGAGAGAAAAAAGTTTAATGTCAAATTAAGATATAATACCAACTTCAGTCAAACCAATTTCAAAGGAACAGAGTTCCTTGAAGTATGGAAACAGTTCGAAGACGTATTTATTCACGCAAGTCTAGACGACTCGGGTGAAAGGGGAATGTTGCAACGTAAAGGACTGGACTGGGATTTAGTATTAAGTAATCGGAAAAGAATGATTGAAATTTGTCCCAAGGTTGACTTTATGCTAACAACCACCATCAGCGTATTCAACATCTTTCACCTGGCGGATTTCCATAAAACGATGGTAGATGATAACCTTATTCAACTAGATGAATTTATCCCTCACGTTCTAAAAAGCCCTCCTTGCTACAGCATAAAAATATTACCAGCCGAATTAAAAAATAAAATTTCTGAACTTATCAAAAATCATATTGAATGGATAATTGATTACGCCAGGAAAAAACCGCCAGCGGAACCAAAAGCGGAACACTTAAAAAAGTGGGGCATGAACTTTGAGATGATGAACATTCCGAAAGTTACGGGTCATGGCAA
>CALMND010000446.1 GCA_937868565.1 uncultured Bacteroidota bacterium
GTTATCCGATTAGGTAATTACGAGCTACTGTGTTTATTCACTCCGGGACATTCACCGGGTAGTATTTCATTTTACAATAAAGAGAATAAATTTCTGATTGGGGGTGACGTTCTGTTCCGCGGCAGTATTGGACGAAGTGATTTACCAAGAGGGGACCATAAAACCCTCATTAAATCCATCAGGGAAAAACTCTTAATTTTAGACGATGACACGAAAGTATATAGCGGGCATGGGCCGAGCACCGATATCGGCTATGAAAGACTAAATAACCCATTCTTAATATAAATAGAACTTCGTAGCATTATCTTTTTTACCTTAGCATTATCAAAATACAAAATATCATACTCGCTCTATTCTGCTCAATGAATCTCATTTCCCAAGAGAAAGAACAACCGCTTCCTATTATGAAAGATTATCCTTATGACCGAAAGGAGGAAATTATTAATGACGGGAAAAGGTACAGGGTTCATAATAATTATCTCTCGCTTGGTGGTGGTTTTTTGTCCTCAAGTATCCGTAATCAATCACAAAAAGTTTTGGGTATTGATTTTCAGTTTCATGTTAGAAAACAACATTTTCAACTCGGGTTTATAATGAGCGGACAGGAGTTTCGAGCCAATAATAATGTTCAAGGTCATATAGGTTATGGTTATAGAAAAGAAACAAAAAAATACAATTTAGCCGCATTTGCCGGGCCAAATTATTATACGGGAGTGGTTGCGGTTTCCGATACAGGTGGCATCAGAGCTTCCTTGTACGAAGGTTTCGGTGCCTACTTTTGCCTTCAAGGTGTTGCTAAATTAATGTATGATTTTGGAGTTGGTGTTGAAATTTTCGGTGATTTTAGTAAACATCAAAATATTTTTGGCTTTAAATTAATTGGCTACTTTTCCGGTGCTTACCGAGGGCCAAAGAAAAATTACAATCCCCATGTGAGAGCTGAAAATCCAAGATGACAGACTTTTTAATAGTGGGGCGCGGCTTGGCTGCAAGTGTGCTGATGCATACTTTTAAAAAGCACTCTTTTTCTTTTACCGCAATTGGAAATCAACATTTAAGTTCTTGCTCTAGCGTTGCTGCCGGAATTTGGAACCCTATCGTCTTCAAACGACTCACTAAAAGCTGGCTGGCCGATGATTTGATTTCCTTTTTGCTTCCGTTTTATTCTGATTGCGAAAGCGAAATGGAGACGTCGTTTGTTAAACTTAGAGCTATTGTAAAACCCTTTACCGAAGAACAAGAAAGAATGCTATGGCTAAGAAAATCCGAAACAGAGCTACTGAATTTCATCAAATCCCCAATGGATGAACAAATTACGGCTGAAATATCTCAATGTAAAGTTCCAAATGGCTATGGAACCGTCAACCAAGCAGGAAATATCAATGTGAAATTATTTATAGAGTCCAGCGCCGCTTTTTTTTCTAAACATATATACGACGATGTCTTCGACCATAATCTTCTCAAAATATATTCAGACCGTGTCTGTTACAAATATTTCGAATTTAAGAACATTATTTTTTGTGAAGGTTTTTTAGTAAAAGATAATCCATTTTTTAATTGGATTCCGCTAAAACCAGCTAAAGGTGAAATTCTTACTATTAAGATGCAGAACTTCAGGCTAAAAGAAACCATTTTTAATAAAAACGGATTTATTCTTAATACGGGCGAAGATGAATATAAAGCCGGAGCCACATACGCCTGGGACGATTTGAGTCAGGAACCGACAAAACGCAGGATGAATGAGCTCCGCTTAAAAATTAACCAAATGACAGATCACTCCTACAGGGTTGTTTCTCATGAAGCCGGGATAAGACCTTCTTCCGTTGACCGAAGGCCCATAATCGGAGCCCATCCCACCTACTCGTCGCTTTTCGTGTTTAATGGTCTCGGAACTAAAGGTGTAATGTTAGCGCCATACTTCGCAAATAATTTCGTAAATTTCTATTTAAAAAAAGAGCCCTTGAATGAAAGTGTTCATGTAAAACGGTTCTATCATCTCTATGGCAAAAAGGAAAACTAACCTACATTTAATTGGAAGAAGAGAATATGTGGATTTTCCTCTTCTAAACTTAAGTAATTATGAGGCCAAAATCGATACCGGGGCATATACATCATCTATTCACTGCGAAAAAATTGGTATAAATTATGAAAACTCAAAAGCAATCCTTTATTTTACTATAGAACCCGATAGTGATAAATCGTTCAGGTTCGAAAACTATACTACAAAAAAAATAAAAAACTCTTTTGGAGAAATGGAAGAACGTTTTGTAATAAAAACAATTATAAATCTCGGCGGGAAAAAAATTTGGTCACGTATTTCGCTCTCCAACAGGGATACCATGAGATATCCGGTATTAATAGGCAGGAGAATTTTAAAAGGGAAGTTTCTTATAGACGTGAACAAAATTCACACGGGCGGCATAAAACTTAACAACGCTTTTAACAACTAAACTTTTAATCTGTTGAAGATACCCTCAAGTTTAATCGTATTAAAAACATAAAATCGATATATGAAAATTGCAATACTATCCCGTAACCGCAATCTTTATTCAACCAAAAGGCTGATTGAAGCGGCTGAACAAAGAGGCCATGAAGCTCTGCTGCTTGATCACATGAAATGTGTTCTGGTTATTGAACAAGGTCGGCCACACATTTACTTTAATGGCAAAGAAGTAAAAGACGTGACGGCCGTTATTCCAAGAATCGGAGCTTCTGCAACTTTTTACGGTTCGGCAGTAGTTCGTCAATTTGAAATGATGAAAATTTTCACTGCGGTTGAATCACAGGCCTTAGTTCGGTCACGTGATAAGTTAAGGAGCTTACAAATTCTTGCTAGAGCGGGAATCGGCATACCAAAAACAGCCTTTGCTTCTTCTCCAAAAGACAAAGACATTGACAATGTTATTGAAAACATTGGCGGCGCGCCCTGTGTTATTAAACTACTAGAAGGAACACAAGGTATTGGCGTGATTTTGGCTGAAAATCAAAAAGCAGCCAAAAGTGTGGTGGAAGCTTTTTTAAAACTAGAAGCAAACATGCTTGTGCAAGAATTTATTGCTGAGGCGGGAGGTGCAGATTTACGCGTTTTCATCGTAGACGGACAAGTAGTGGGGGCCATGAAGCGCCAAGCGAAGGAGGGCGAGTTTAGAAGTAATTTACACCGCGGCGGCTCTGCAACTGTTATCACCTTAACGCCAGAAGAACGTGCAACCGCGATTAAATCGGCAAAAAAACTTGGTCTTGGTATTGCTGGTGTTGACTTGTTGCAATCTAGTCGCGGGCCGCTAGTTATGGAGGTTAACTCTTCTCCGGGACTGGAAGGGATTGAAGGTGCTACGGGTATTGATATTGCCGGAAAAATTATAGAATATGTAGAGCGGAATGAGTTTAATAAGCCCGGCGAATAATTTATTTGAACATTATGCAAAGTACCATATCTATTAACGGCCAAAAAATTGAGCCCGGAGAAAACAAAACGGTTATATTAAATTCCTACGAATTACACACTAAAACTAAACTCGAAATCCCCGTCCATGTTATTCACTCAAAGCAAAAAGGGCCGTCTATCCTTTTTTCTGCTGGGATGCATGGCGAAGAGATTAACGGTGTAGAAATTCTTCGAAAAATAATTTCTCGTAATGAGATTGAGAATTTAAAGTGCGGGACGATCATTGCCATACCAGTCATTAATGTTATTTCATTTTTGTACGCCAGTCGCGATTTACCTGATGGTCGCGACCTCAATAGGTGCTTTCCAGGAACTAAAAAGGGCTCTATTGGAAGTAGAATTGCTTACGATTTAATGAAACACATATTACCTGTTATTGACTTTGGGGTTGACTTCCATACCGGGGGTGCCAAGATTAATAATTTTCCTCAATTGCGCTGTGTGTTCAACTTTCCTGCTAACATAGCTCTGGCAGAAAGGTTTTCTGCTCCTTTAATTATTGACAGTGTATACCGTGATGGAACTTTCAGAAAGGAAGCCTCTAAAAAAAATAAGCCCATTTTGGTATACGAGGGTGGGGAAAGTATGCGTTTTGATTATGTTGCCATTAACGAAGGTGTTAACGGATGCCTGCGTTTAATGAATTCTTATGGAATGATTGATTTTGACGTTCCTCAAAACCCTTCCGTTAAGATAAAAAAGAACACCTGGATACGAGCAAACAGTAGTGGGTTATTTCATATGAGCGTAAGTAACGGCGCTCCCATAGCTGAAGGTGATCTATTGGGAATTATTTTTGACCCTTTTGGGCACGGTGAAGAGAAAATTGTAAGCCCTGTGAATGGTTACATTGTAGGAATTAATAACCAGCCGGTAGTAAACCAGGGAGATGCCTTAATTCACATAGGTATGAACGAAGAATAGATTTATTCCTTAACTTTGAAGTGTGCAAAAGCTGGACTTACCTGATTTATTTATTGTTGCTTTCGTGGCAATGATATTTGTAACCGGAGCGATTGTTGTTTTTAAATTTATGCGAGGAGGAAAGAAATAATATGTGTACCAACCAGTTTATTTTATTTTTAAATTTAGGAGGTGGGGAGGTCGTCCTGATTGTTTTTGTTATTTTGTTATTATTTGGAGGAAAAGGAATTCCTTCCATAGCAAAAACATTGGGGAAGGGACTAAGGGAGTTTAAAGACGCTACCAATGGCATTCAAAAAGACATTCGCGAAAGCACGTCAGGTATTACGGAGCAGATTACAGAGCAAATTCAGGAAGTAAAAAAAGAAATTGAAAAAGAATAGTTTTTTATACTATTGAAAGATCGACATTCACTATACTTCTTCTTTCTATTTTCTTTTCCATTACTCTGCCTTTCACAGGAAATTCAAACCATCAAGTTTTCCAAATCTCAATTTTATTTTTTCCAAAAAGGAGCTAAGGATGATACGCTCATTGATGGTAAAAACAATCTTTTTTATTTGATTATTCCTGATTCTCTAAAACCAAATTTGATCGTAAACATAGAAAACGGAAAGTTAGTTGCAACTAAAAATGATAGTTTAGTGGCTTTGGATTTTTTACAGGGATTAAAATATGAGTCGCGCTATACTCTAAGAAACGAAGACATCCCCATAGAAAAAAAACGAATGAGCGGGTCCAAAAACAAACACTATGACTTCGTGAGTTTAATAAACGGCGTGGCTGCTACTCCAAGCAAAAAAATCCTTATTCGGTTAGTAAATAAAATAGACAATACCATTCTTTTGGAAAATGTGTTTTATATTAAAACCAACTGAATCAATTTGCTGGTGTATTATCCTGCGAAATAGTTTCGTACCTGTAATTCGTAACTTAGGTCAAATTCTCCTAATAAGCTCTTTTACAATTAGACTTAATTTTGGCTCCTGCTTATTGGCCACATGTTGAACTTCCTCATGGCTGACGCTCTGAACTACCCCTTCTATCCCCAAATCTGTTACAATACTAATTCCAAATACATTCATTCCGGAATGTTTTGCTACAATTACTTCCGGTACGGTGCTCATTCCGACCGCATCCGCCCCAATGCGCCACAAATAGCGGTATTCAGCCGGGGTTTCGAAACAAGGCCCTGTTAAGCCCGCATAAACCCCCTCGCTTACTTTAATGTTATTTTCCTTCGCAATTTTTTTAGCAAGTGTTATGTATTCCTTTTTATAGGTCTCGCCCATGTCTGGAAAGCGAGGCCCTAATTCTTCGAAGTTGGTTCCTATTAAAGGATTAGTAGGAAATAGGTTAATCTGGTCGTTAATAATCATTATCTCGCCTACTGAAAAAGCAGGATTCATGCCTCCACTGGCATTACTTACACAAAGAGTCTTCACTCCCAGTGCTTTCATAACTCTCACTGGAAAAGTGATTTGTTGCATGGTGTATCCTTCGTAAAAATGAAAACGGCCTTGCATAGCTGCCACTTTTTTTTCACCTAATTCTCCCAGTATCAATCGTCCCTGATGTCCTTCTACCGTACTCAGCGGAAAGTTCGGAACTTCTGAATAAGGAATACTGTGTTCTATTTTAATTTCCTTTACAAGTCCCCCAAGGCCTGTTCCCAAGATAATACCAACTTCGGGTCTAAAGTTATTGCACCTGCTCTGAATACTTTTGGTGGTAAAATTTATTTGTTCTAACATAATTTAAAATGTACTCGTTAAACTCTTCTTCTTTATCTTTAAATGTTACCTCAACCGGGAGAATATAAATATTCATACGTTTCGCAATTTCCCAAACTGCAAGGTTTTTCAAACGCATTAAATCTTTTTCGGTTGTGACTAGTATCTTATTTCCTCCTTTGAAACTTTCGTAATAACTAGTAATCTGCTCTAAGTCTTTGGGAGAATATTCATGATGGTCGGAAAAAGGAAGATGAGTTACTTCAGCTGCATATTCTTTCAAATAATTAACCATAGGTTTGTCATTTGCTATTCCAGTAAAAGAAATTACTTTGAAGCGAAATAAATCATTGAGCGTGTGTATGGTGTCTTGAAAATTACTTATTGAATAAAGCTCTCCATATCTGAGGTAACTAAAAAAAACACGTTGATGGGCCCCAGGGTTAATATCCCTTGTAATGTTTCTAACTTCAATTGGGCTAATCCGGTCGGGCGCTTTACTTACAATAATTACGTCAGCCCGCACGATTCCGCTTTTATACTCCCTCAACGTTCCCGAAGGAAGCATGGTGTCGTTAACATACAAATTACTAAAATCAGTAACTACAATATTTAAACCGCACTTTAAGGCTCTGTGTTGAAACACGTCATCCAATAAAATTATTTGAGGCGGGTGATTGGAAGAAATCAAGGTCTGAACGCCATTCACTCTTCTATTGTCCACCGCCACTTGAACATCGTATTTACTTTTATAAAGTAAAGGTTCATCACCAATGTCCAGAGCCGTGCTGTTTTCATCTGCCAAAATATAACCTGAGGTTTTTCTTTTATAACCTCTGCTTAATGTGGCAATGTCGAAACTGTTTTTTTTTTTTATTTTGATAAGGTACTCTACCATAGGAGTTTTTCCTGCTCCCCCAACCGCCATGTTGCCCACGCCAATTGTATGAACATCAAAAGTTTTTTCTTTTAGGAAATTCCAGTCGTACAGCCTGTTTCTAAAAAGGGTAATAAGTCCATATAAATAGGATAGTGGTAAAAGAAGTATTTTAAACCCGTTATTCAAACAGGTTAAATATGCTTATTTTTTTTGGAAGATTAAAATAAAGAGTGTTCGGCTTGGCTCTAATTTTCACTTACGCTTTGCATTCCCAACAAGTATTGTTGTGGGTCAAATTTTATTTCGCTAAAGCTGGTTCCGCCTTTATGATAACTTATAATTAAAGGAGTTCTTTTGTCCCATTTTTCAATGGGTTCTTTGGTCATATTAGTAATCGCTCGGATGCATGATGAAACATTCTTTTGTTTCCAGAGCACTTTGTTAGTATTCGTATTCCAACGAACAAAAACCAATTTAGTCTCTTTGCCGCCATCGCAAGAAGGTTTATCTTCCACCTTGGTAAAAGCATCAACAAGCACTAAAACATAAGTACTGTCTCCGTTTTTTTGTTCGAATAAAATTTTAGCTACTTCGGGATTCCTACAGATAGAGTCGTTAATGCAAATAGTGGTCATTGCCTGCTCAGAAACCAAATGGATACAAAGCTTAACCTTGTCTTTCGGACGCTTTTTTAGGCGCGTGTAGGCCGCAAACTGACGTTTTTCGTTAAGCTCAGCCTCTTTAAAATCTGTAGTGTCAATTTCAGGTTTTAACGTATCTGCTACTACCTTTTGTTTTGGGGTTTTTGTGGCAGGCTTTTTTGTCTGTGCTTTGATAGACAGTGACAAAAAAAGAATAAAAACAATATATCTATACATAAAGCTAAAATTAAGAATAAATTTATACAACTAAAACTGGCCCATTTCAACCAGCTTGATAGCTCTTTCAATCATAACGTCTTCTTGCGTTGCGTCATACTCCGTTTTCATATTGTGCCCGAATAACCGGGCAACAGTTTGCCACATGGCGGCTTGAAAATTTCCTCGCATTTGCTTAACAATTTCGTAGGTAGTTTTACCAGATTCTCTATCAACTAACTTCATCAATATTTTACCTTGAGAAACTGTTAATCCTTTCATTTCATCCTCAAATTCCTTTCGCAAATCCCTTTCGCATACCTTAATATAAATTTTTTTCATTTTTTCATCTGATATTTTCCCTAACGCCTTATCGTATTCTTTTAGCTTGGCCGCAGCTAGAATAGCATAAGGGTAAACCACTTTTACATTAAATTTGATTCGGGTCCAGGCTTCGTATTGTCCTGGGTTTTTAAAAATAAAATTTGTTGCCACACAAACAGTCGGTAAATCAATCAAAGGAATCGTGTCTCCGTTCACTATTTCAGCCTTACAACGATAGCCTTCAACCGGCGGTGTTAATATATCAAACGCTTTAGAGGGTTGAGCCGTGAACAAAGAAGTACAGGTAAGAAATAACAGAAGCAAAAAGCACTCAGTTCTCATAAACCCAAATTTTAAAAAATGACTCTTCATCTCGATCATTTATATGCTTTAACGCAAAAGGTAACCTGCAAGTTTCGTGCTAATTTAAACGGTTGGTTTTCCATTGGCTTTTTTTAACAGCGCTGTTATCCCTGAAAACAGAAGCCTTTTGCATTGAAAAAATGACTGAACCAGTGACACTAGCCACTTCGGAATATTCAGAATTTTCAACCGTTAAATACTCTGGTTTAAAGTAATTTTTAATAAAGCCAGTGTCAAATTTACCGCTTACAAAAGCCTCATGCTTTAAAACAAACTTGCAGAAATCAAGTGTTGTTTCTACACCAACAATCTTATAATCATCAATTGCTCTCAGCATTCTTTGAATTGCCTCATTTCTATCTTTCCCATGCACGATGAGTTTTGCTATCATAGGGTCATAAAAAATAGGTATTTCCATGCCCTCTTCAAAACTGTCATCCACTCTCACTCCGGGGCCACTAGGTGTCTTGTAAACAAACAATTTACCTATGTCTGGCAAAAAATTGTTAGTCGGGTCTTCGGCACAAACCCGAACTTCTAACGCATGTCCGTTTATTTTCAAATCCGCTTGCTCAAAACTCAGTTTTTCATTTCTAGCTACTTTAATTTGTTCCTTTACCAAGTCCAGTCCTGTAATGAGCTCAGAAACCGGATGTTCCACCTGCAATCTAGTATTCATTTCAAGAAAATAGAAATTGAGTTTATCGTCAACTAAAAATTCCACGGTTCCCGCCCCGCTGTAATTGCAAGCTTTTGCAACATCCACAGCACATCTACCCATTTTTTCACGAAGTTCTGGGCTCAAAACGCTACTAGGTGCCTCTTCAATCACTTTTTGATGTCTTCTTTGAATACTGCATTCCCTTTCAAAAAGATATACACAATTCCCGTGGTTATCCGCTAATAACTGAATTTCAATGTGGCGTGGACCGGTTGCATAACGCTCTATGAAAACTGCGCCGTTTCCAAATGCCGAAATAGCCTCACTTACGGCTAAGTTCATTTGTTCTTCAATTTCGTTTTCATTCTCCACCAAGCGCATCCCTTTTCCACCACCACCTGCGCTTGCTTTGATTAGCAAAGGAAAACCAACCTCACGCGCTACTTTAATAGCTTCTTTTAAATCACTTATAGCCCCATCGGAACCTGGTATCATAGGAACTTTATACTTTTTAGCAGTAGCCTTTGCGCTTAGTTTATCTCCCATCATTTCCATACTTTCTGGACTGGGGCCGATAAAGGTAATTCCGGCCGCTCGCACTTTGCGGGCAAAGTCAGCATTTTCGCTCAAAAATCCATAACCTGGATGAATGCCATCAACATTCAGATCTTTGCAAATCGAGATTATTTTATCACCTTGCAGGTAAGATTGTGCGCTAGGAGGCGGTCCAATGCAAACAGCCTCATCTGCATATCGCACAAACAACGCGTTCCTGTCGGCTTCAGAAAAAACAGCAACTGTCTTAATGCCCATTTCGCGGGCGCTACGCATAATCCTTAAGGCAATTTCGCCGCGGTTGGCAATCAGAATTTTTTGCATAAAATATATTTGTCAGGTTAAAGATACATTATTTAAGAAGTCGAGCAAAAGAGTAAAAGTTTGATACTTTTCAGTATTTTAGTTGTGTCTATGTTTTTCTATTTGTCCAAATTATTCGCTTTTTTGTTTTCGCCTCTGATTTGGGTGTCTGTTTTACTAATTTATTCTTTTAAAACCAGGATAGAAGGCAGGCCAAAAAAATTAAGGGTTTTAGCTTTTCTAATGTTGTATCTGTGCAGTAATGCTTTTATAGTTGATGAGTGCTTTAGAATGTGGGAACCGGTGACTCCAGATTATGATTTAATGACTACTAATTACGAAGGCGCTATTGTTTTGGGAGGAATTGGGAATATTGATTTACGGTTAGAAAAAATAAATTTTGGTTATGGTGCCGACCGCCTCTTTCAAACGCTGCCACTTTACTACAAAGGCCGGATTAAAAAAATTATTTTTACCGGTGGGTCTGGTAGTATTGAATTTCCTGAAAAAAAAGAGGGCAAGTATGTGAAAAAATATCTGCAATCTATTCAATTTCCGGATAGTGCTTTGATTGTTGAGAATCATAGTAAAAACACATATGAAAATGCAGTTTTCACAAAAAAAATACTTGATAGCCTCCACGTGCAGGGAAATTTTCTGCTAGTCACTTCAGCGTATCATATGCCAAGGGCTATGGCTGTATTTAAAAAAGCAGGCTATAAGTATTTAACCCCCTATATTACTGCTCGTTCAAGTGGTGTTCGTCGATTTACTTTTGATCACTTGTTTTTCCCGAATCCAAGCGCTTTGTTTTCGCTGGAATTTTTAATTCATGAGTGGATCGGTTTTCTCACTTATAAGGTAAAGGGTTATGCTTGAGTTTAAAGAAGATTTGCTGCAGTTTATTTGGCGATATAAGTTGTTAAAGCCCGTTCCCCTTATTACCGTTTCGGGCAAGGAAATTTCAATTTTAAAAGCTGGCGAACTGAATAGGGATTCGGGACCAGATTTTTTCAACGCGCAAATAAAAATAAATGACATAATTTTAGCGGGCAATGTTGAAATCCACCTTAAAACGAGTGACTGGCTGAAGCATGGGCATGGCGAAGATAAAAATTACGATACCATCATTTTGCACGCCGTTTACGAAAACGACATAACACTTAAGCAAAATAGTGACCATAATGTGGAGGTATTGGAGTTGAGAAAACACATTGACACCGCTACTATTCTAAACTACCAAAATCTCTTTTCGAATCGTGATACATTGCCTTGCTCAAAACATTTGGCAAAGGTTGACGACTTAAAACTTATTTCCTGGCTGGAAAGGATGACTATTGAAAGGATGGAAGAAAAAGTGAGTCGACTTCAGGTGTGGTTCGATCTAAGCAAAGGAGACTATACCCAAACTTTTTATATTTCTCTTTTGCGGAATTTTGGTTTTAAAATTAACTCTGAACCTTTTGAATTATTGGCAAAACAACTACCCGTACAATTGCTTTTAAAGCATGCGGATAATCTTTTGCAACTAGAAGCTTTGCTATTAGGCACCTCCGGATTGTTGGAAAACCAGTTCCAGAACAAATATATTCAAACTCTTCAGAACGAATTTGAGTATTTGAGGAGTAAATATGGTTTATGTCCAATTCAGACGGAAATTTTTAAATTCTCCAAACTACGTCCCGCCAATTTTCCCACGTTAAGACTTGCACAGCTTGCCAATATAGTTCACCGCCATAGGACATTGTTCGCTCACCCTCATTCGTTAATTTCTTATTCAGAGCTTGAAGATGTTTTATCTGTGAATATGGACGGTTACTGGAAAAATCATTACAAAATGGATGGTAGCTTATCGGATAAAGACCTTAAACTTGGAAAAGACTCAATAGAAAATATCATTGTTAACACCTTTGCTCCTTTTTTGTTTTTTTATTCTAAAAAGACTGGAAAGGCGGAGTATCTTGATCTGGCAATTGCGCTTTTGAATCAATGTACTTTTGAAAACAATTCTAAAACAAAACTTTTTGCAACTAAAAAAAGAGTTTTAAAATCTGCCGCTAACAGCCAAGCTATTATTAATTTATACGATAATTATTGTTGTTTAAAAAAGTGTCTTCACTGTGGGGTGGCTGCATCGTTCTTGATGCCTAATAAAAAGGACCTATTCCAGTTTACAAATGGTAGAAGCTGAATACCTTGCTGGCTGGGTTCCATTATTGGTGGCGTCATTTGTATATGATTTATTTATTGTTTCCTTCTCGTGGCTACACACGGCGGTCGCTTGCTTTTTAGTCATTTTTTCACTTATGGGCGCTGCTTCTGTGTAATAAATTTGCTGTCCGCCCTGACTTCCAAAATTTAACGTTGTCTTGCAACCACAGCTATACCTTTTTTTGCAAGCACCGACGACAAAAATTAACAGGCTTAAAAATATAATTTTCTTTATCATTTCAATCCACAGGAGGTTTTTACAGACTCGCCGTAGCCTAAAGGAGAGCTGCCATTATTGGTAATTACCTTTGTGAAACTTTCCTCCGTTGCCGCTTCCTCATGCCTGCAAGCTGCTCTGGCTTGTTTCTCACTAAGTTTCTCGGTATATGGTGTTTTACTGCCAGGTATAACTCCGCTGCCGTAATAACTCGCCCCTTGACTGTTGGTAAACAGCAAGACAAAAGTAGTGTAACATTCACAGGTGTATGTTTTTCGGCACGAGAAAAACAAAAGACTGACAACGACACTAAGAAATATACGTTTTTTCATCGGAACACTTAAGTAAAAATATCCTTTTTTTTGTAATAGTAAAAACGGGCGCAAAAACTTGTCCGCAAATTTCTTACCTTTGTTATTAATGATTAATAACATTAGGCATTGGTTTGAAACAAGGGCATTTGGTGTTTGCCAATGGTGGGGAAATAAATTAGGCATTAGAACTACAACGGTGAGAATGTACTTTATTTACCTCTCCTTTTTTACCTTCGGTAGTCCGGTAATCGTCTATTTTATAATGGCGTTTATTTTGGAACATAAGAATTATTTCAAGCCCTTTTATGCTCGTAAGCGTCCGAGCGTTTGGGATATTGATTGATTCTAGTCTTTTTTATCTGAGAGATCTTTCAAAAATGACAATATAATTGTTGCAATTCCTGGCAAAAGAATTCCAATAAAAAACCAGAGCTTTGCATTACGTCCCAAATGTTTTGCGTAAAAATAAGTTAAAGTAGGCAAGCCTATTATTAATGATAACCCTAGAAAAATTGCCGCAGGAATTACCATGTTACTAGTTTTGAATTTTTATTAATTCTTCCCAAAACTCCGCGGCCCTTCTTGTGTGGGGAATTACGATAGTTCCCCCTACAATATTAGCTACTGCAAAAACTTCGTATACCTCTTCGGTTGTACATTTTTGCTCGAAACATTTTTCCAAATGGTATTTGATGCAATCATCACAACGCAATACCATGCTGGCAACCAGACCCAGCATTTCTTTAGTTTTTACATTTAATGCGCCTTCTGAATAGGTTTGAGTATCGAGGTTAAATAAACGCTTGATTACCAAATTATCCTTACTTAAAATCACTTCGTTCATTTTTGAACGATAGTCATTAAATTCTTTTACCTGATTGCTCATTGTTGTTAGACTATTTATCCAGTTGGTGTTTTTTTATTGTCCATACCGAAACGAACACACTTATTTCGTACAATAAGTACATTGGAATAGCCACTACCATTTGAGACGTTACGTCTGGGCTCGGTGTAATAACGGCTGCCGCTATCAAAATAATAATAACTGCATGCTTGCGATACTTTCGCATAAATTGTGGTGTGAGTAAAGTCATCCTAGTAAGGAAATGAACCAATATGGGCATTTCAAATATAATTCCGGATACGAGTGTCATGGTGCTTATAAGCGATATATAGTCGTCGAAGGTGTTTTGCGTTTGGACGATGCCACTTGAAGATACTTGATAATTGACTAAAAAATTATAGCTCATTGGGAATAATAAAAAGTAGCCGAAAAAAATTCCGATTAAGAAAAGAATAAAGGCAATTATTACGAAAATTTTCACCGGGCCTACTTCCTTGTTTTTCAAAGCTGGTCGTATAAATTTCCACAGTTCCCAAAGAACGAATGGGAAACCGATTATTAATCCGCACAAAAAGGAAATCCACATGTGATTAAAAAATTGTTCGGAGGCGCTTAGTGTTTGCAAATGCGGCTCCCTCAGAGTCATGCACATAACATCACCTGCACCCAATTTATATCCTAATGAACAGAGTGCTCTGTAAGAAATAAAATCCTGACGCAAAGGGCCAAAAATGACTGTGTCGAAAACGAAATCGTTGAGGCAAAAAGCAACAATAGCAAATACCATTACCACTACCACACTTCTAACCAAGTGCCAACGAAATTCTTCCAAATGTTGAAGAAAAGACATTTCGCCGGCAGGACTCGTATGTTTATCAGAAGCGAAGAAGGCCATTTAAGGCTGCAAATTTACATTAAAACCAGCGTTTTTCAAATCATGCCAAAAGTTCGGATAGGATTTGCTGACCACATCACAGTCCTTAATCGAAATCGATTTGCAAACCAAAGCGAGTGGCGCGAAACTCATGGCGATACGATGATCATTAAACGTTTCCAGTTCGAGATTTTTTGTTTCCAGATGTTGATTTGCAGTTTCCCGAATTACGAAAGTATAATCAAGAATATCTGTTTTAGCTCCTAATTTTTCTAATTCTGTTTTTAGGGCGCTCAACCTGTCTGACTCTTTAATTTTAAGCGTTTGTAATCCATGCAGCCTTGCCTCTATTCCCAATCCAAAGCAGGTAATGGCAAGAGTGGGAGCTATATCGGGACAGTCAATAAAATCGTATTCAAATTTTTTACAGTTATTTCCTGTATTTGTTATTGTAAGATTCTGGTCAGTATACAGCGTTTTCACTCCTAATTTCTCAAATAAGCCTGGCAAAACAGAATCGCCTTGCCAGCTATCCGCATTTAAAAATTCTAATCGAATGCAGCTGCCCTTTGCTAAAGCGCAAATACTATACCAGTATGAAGCAGATGACCAATCTGATTCAATAAAGAAAGTGGCTTGTAAGGCTCTGTTTTTGGAAGGATACACGCGTATTTCATTTTCATTTTTTTCAACTTTTACATTAAAACACTTTAGTGATTTAATAGTCATATCAACATAAGGCGCCGAGACCATTTTACCTCGAAGTTTAATGCAGAGTCCACTTTGGAACCGGGGCGCAATAAGTAATAGCGCTGAAATAAATTGGCTACTAATACTGGCTTCTATAGCAATTTGACCTCCTCTAATAGCT
>CALMND010000447.1 GCA_937868565.1 uncultured Bacteroidota bacterium
TATACAAAAAACTTAATTTATTATAAAGGAATAGCACTTATTCACTAATATGCCGGCAAGTAAATCAAGTCCAAAACCTCCGAACGCCTTAAAAATACAAACTTTTATAAATGATAAATTTTTGGTAATCCTTAAAACTAATAAAGTTGGGTAACCACCGTGTAAATGAAACTACCAATTTTAAATAGCACAAAGGGTAAATTACTCAGTACTATATTTTTACTACTAGCAAATTTTCTTTTAAGTGCGCAGTCGGCTGTAGCCAATTCCGGTAATGAGGGTACCTTTTATCGAAATAATTGGTTTGCCATAGGACTTTTTGCAATCATTATAATATTTCTTGTTTTCTTTTTCAAAAATTTCACTCAACTAAAAATAGAGAACTTTGAGTCTTACACAAGTTATAGCGAAGTCATAACAAAAATAAGGGTACTGAGTATTTTATCTTTTACCCTTTTGCCATTAGTAGAGTATTATGAAGGCATATACCTGAAATTATATTCGCCCAATTGGTCAGCAATTTTTTTAATTCAATTACTAGGTGTTTTTTCGCTTTCGGTATCTTTTAAAAAGAACTTGTCTTTTAGTTTTATTAATGCTCTTCCTCAAGCTAGCTATTACGCGGTTTACGCCATCTTGGTTTTTAAGTCGTTGAATGCAGGAATGACACCAATTCTGGGAATAGAAACTGCATGCATCATTTTGTTTTCCAAACTACTTTTTAATAAGCTTAAAGGTTTGCTTTATTTTATCGGCTTTTCAGGACTTTTAAACATCTTCCTTTTAAACATTTTCGACGTACAACAATCTAACATGGATATTTACTTATCCGCAAGTATTCAAACCGCAATTTGTGCTGTTGCTCTTTTTCTAATAGAAGGGGGCTCCAATCGCAAACTTGGCTTTGGAAGCAAAATTTTGGAAAGCTCTAACCTGTTTATTTTGGTTGCCGACAAAAAAGCAAACTTTGTGTTTGTAAACAATTACTTGTCAGAGGTTATTGGCTTAGAACAAAATCAAATTCTGGGAGATGGCTGGTGGAAATTTTTAGGGCACGATGAGGCAACCATTAACGAACTCAAAAAACTGATTATAGACTCAATAAAAGAGCGAAGAATAAGCGTTTACGAAAGCACAATAAAAGACAAATCGGGTAATTTGGTTTATGTGAGTTGGGATAATACGATTATTGATGAGCAATATCTTCTGGCTGTGGGTAAAAATATTACTCAAACAAAACTTCTTCAAATCGAAGAAAATAAGCGAAGGGAAAAGGTAGTTAATTTTAACCAGACCATAAGCAAACTAACCACTTCACCATACTCAGAAGGGACTAATTTAAGCGAAGTGCTTAAAAACATTTCAAAAAGCGGAGCCCAAGCTCTTGGGATAGAGAGACTAAGTATTTGGAACTTAGAAAACAACAAATTAATATGTCGTTCGCTTTACCTCCGGTCCCAAAACATCTGGGAGTCGGGACTGGTTTTAAATCGAGACGATTTTCCGAGCTATTTCACTGCTATTGAGAGCGCCAAGATAGTGAATGCGCCAGATGTATATGCTCATACTGAAACCACAGAGTTTATTAAAGAATATTTCACGCTATTCAACATAAAGTCTTTGTTGGACGCTCCGGTATTTATTAATGGCAAATTAGTTGGTGTGGTTTGCTGCGAACAAACCAATGTCTTCAAAACATGGGATGTTGAAGACATAAATTTTGCACGTGCCATTGCCGATTTCGTAGCCTTATCTATTGAGGCTGACAAAAGAAGGGGATTAGAAAGAGAATACCGCCATATCTTAAATAATGCAGGTGATATTATATATACCACGGATGCTTTAGGAAACTTTGATTTTATCAATAAAACAGCAGGAAAACTTCTGGGATACGACACTAGTATTTTAAAGGGAAGGCATTTTACTACCATCGTACACCCCGATTATGTGGAAAGAACGGCTTTATTTTACTTAAGACAATTCAAAAAGAGAATTGAAACCACATACCTCGAATTTAAAGTCTTAAATGCCGAAGGAAAAGATTATTGGGTGGGGCAAAGCGTAAAATTGGTGACTGCAAAAGATAATCCTAACGAGATTAAAGGATTCCAGGCGGTAGTGAGGGATATAAATAAACAAAAGGAAACCGAATTAGCCCTTGTTAACAGCGAAAGTAATTTCAGACAACTAAACGAAACTATTGAGGATGTTTTTTGGCTGTATGATATTCTTTCTAAAAAGTACATTTATATTAGTCCTTCCTGCAACAAAGTACTTGGTATGAGTCCGGATGAGTTTTATTCCGGAAAAAGTTATGGCGCCCACTTTGTGGTTGAGGAAGACTTGCCACATTATAGGGCAGCAGAAAAATCACTAGAATTAAATCCGTCCTACGAAATTGAATACCGGATTAAGACCACGGATGGAAACATAAAATGGATAAGAGAAAAATCTTCTGCCATTAGAGACATTAAGGGGAAGTTAGTTCGTAATTCTGGAGTTTGTACTGATATAACATTCAAGAAAAGTCAGGAAGAAGAGTTGGAACGCCTTTCTCTGGTTGCACAAAATGTGAGCAATGGAGTAATTATCACAAACGGTGCTGGTTTGGTTGAATGGTGTAATCGCAGTGTTGAAAACATGCTGGAATATACCTTGGAAGAAATTATTGGTAAGAGGCCTATTCATATTTTCTCAGGCCCTGAAACCGAGGCCAGCATTAAGAAAAATATAGTAGACTCAAAACTGGAAAAAGCGAACATTGAACTTCTTCAGTATACAAAATCCGGCGCAAAAAAATGGCTTCTCGTTACTAACACCCCTTTATACGATGCGAAAGGTAAAGTAGATAAGTACATTGAAATTCTTACTGATATTACAGAACGGAAAGCCATTGAAAAAGAATACCGTTACATTTTAGACAATGCAGGGGATATTATCTATACCACGGACGACAAAGGTAACGTCGAGTTTTTGAATGAATCCATTCATAAAATATTAGGGTACACAAACACAGAATTAATTGGCAAACACTTCACTCAAATTATTCATCCTGAAGATAAAAAAAGAGTGGCTTTATTTTACTTAAAACAATTCGCTCAAAAAAAAGAGAACTCCTATTCCGAGTTCCGAGTGTTAAACAAAGAGGGTAGCGAAAATTATGTCGGACAAAATGTAAAATTAATTATGGACGCCATAGAACCAGGCCGTGTAAAAGGTTTTCAGGCCGTCTTACGTGACATAACTAAACAAAAAGAAGCCGAACGCGCCTTAATAGAAAGTGAGAATAATTTCAGACAGATTAACGAAGCCATTAATGACGTATTTTACCTTTATAATATTAAAGAAGATAAATACGAATACATCAGTCCAAATGCCATTAAAGTGTTGGGCGTTGACACAGTTTATTTTTATTACGTAAACAGTTACCTCAACGAATATATTCTTGAGAAAGACAGGAATATGGTTAAAGAAGCCTACGAAAAATTAAAAATCGGCGAATCTTACGAAATAGAATACCGAATTCGCATAGAACAGGAAATTCGTTGGATAAAGGAAAAGGGCTTTGCAATTAAAAATGCAAATTGGGAGGTCACGAAGTCTTCTGGAACATACGTGGATATAACTCAGAAGAAGATTCAGGAAAAGCGCGTGTTAAAAATAAATAAGGAGTTAAGCGTTTACTCGGAAGATTTGGCGATTAACAATTTACTCAAAGAGCAACTTATTTATACCAATGATTTCGAAGAAATTGCGCGTGTGTCTTTAAGCACCTTGAAGGTTAAGATTGAAGGGATAGCCAGGGGCTCCCTTTTTTTATTGAATGAGAATAGCAACGCATTTGAAGTGTTTTATGTGGATAAACAGGAGATTCATAAAGATTCATACGAATGTGTTGACATAAAAGCTTATCCTTTCTTATTACAAGGCAAAAAATTTATAGAACACGATTTGGATTTATCCAAAAATCCATCTAAATCCGATTTGGATAGAAGAAAGAATAATATTATTTCTTACATCATGCTTCCTATCAGCTACTCTTCAGAATTAACCGGAGCTCTGGCTTTAGAATTCGAAAAACCTTTTTCACTCACAAAGAGGGAAATGGACATTCTCGAAAATTTTACCTCGGTTCTTTCTGTTGTGGTTAACAAACTTAACCTTCAGAAAGAACTTTCAAACAAAAGTAAGGATGTAATGGCAAGTTTAAATTATGCCAAGAGTATTCAACAATCCATTTTGCCCAAAATGGAAAACCATAAAAATGTCATTAATAATTTTATGAGTTTTTACCTGCCAAAAGACGTTGTAAGCGGCGATTTTTACATGGTAGAGAGTTTTGATGAGTATACACTTATTGCTTTAGGTGATTGCACGGGTCATGGAGTCCCAGGAGCCTTCATTACTCTTTTGGGAAGCAATTTTTTGCAACGTATTGCAGTGGAGAATAAATGTACCTCTCCGTCGCAAATACTGGACTTACTCGACCATCAACTTTTTGCCTATTTGAACAAAAATAGCGAAAGCACGGTGCGCGACGGTATGGAACTTGGACTCTGTCTTTACAACAAAAAAAATAAAAGTCTTACCTTCGCGGGAGCAGGATTATTTTTAGTGTATTACAAGGATAATGAACAATATATTATTGCAGGCGACAAACGGTCAATTGGGGATGAAAATTATGTAGACGTAACATTTATGGAAACAACCATTCAACTTAACGGCTCCGAAAAGTTCTATTTGTTTTCTGATGGTTATCGCGACCAATTAGGTGGGCTCGAAAAACGGAAAAGGTTCTCACGTGCTCGCTTTCTAGAACTGCTCCATAAGGTAAAGAACCTACCTCCTTTTCAACAGGAGTACTTATTAAAAATGGAGCACTTAAAATACAAAGGAAAATTAAGTCAAACAGACGATATTTCAGTAATTGGTTTCGAATTAAAATAAAACAACATGGAAAATTTATATATTAAAACGACTTTACAGACTCCGGAAGTCTCGTTTAATACCAGCGGAGAATTAAGTATTAAGGGGGTATCGATTCCGGAAAACACACACGCTTTTTTTGGTGAAGCCATGGAATGGTTGAAAGAATTTGATTTTCACTTACCCGAAAAGGTTACTCTTGATTTAGATTTTGAATACCTAAACACCGCTTCTAACAGGTCTATTGTAGAAATAGTGAGGCTAATCTCACGCTATAAAGAGAAAAGGATATCGGTACAGGTGAATTGGATCTATGAAGTTGAAGACGAAGATGCCCGTGAACTTGGTGAGGACATCGAATTTTGCGTGGACATAAAATTCAATTACGTGCCCAAAGCATCCTAAGTTTCAAAGCCCGAAATTTCATCTTAAAAATGCGAGATTTCATCGGGTTTTTATGACAATCAGTCGAAGAAATGACGCCATAAACGGCATTTTTTAGTACATTCGCCAAATTAAAGTTAAGCAGTAATGTTGAGTAGACCGGACGTTCAAAAGCCCGCAAAGGTTTTAAAATGTCATCCAGATTTTAATCTTCTTTCATGTTTGCTTGTGCTTTTACTGGCATTTGCCCCATTTGTTACCAAAAGTCAATCAGATTCATCAGGCTTTATTTTTACCGGCGGCCTTGAGGAGATTAACCAGTTAGATATTGAAGGAGCGGAAACAGAGAAGATTTCGATTGCCAGTAATTTTGAGTCTAATTCTTATGAAGCACCAGGAATTATAAGTATTATTACAGATAAAGACATTAAAAACGGGGGATACAGAGATATAACGGATTTATTAAACCAAATTCCCGGTTTTAGCATGGCCACGGATGTGCAGAATGGTGTTTCTTTTGGTGTAAGGGGTAACTGGGCCGAAGAAGCAAAGCTTTTGATAATGATAGATGGGCTTCCCCTTAATGAATTAGCTTACGGAACTTACATCTTTGGTCAAAGGATACCACTTGTTAATATAGATAGAATTGAGATCATAAGGGGTGCTGGATCCAGCCAATACGGAGGATCTGCAGCTTTAGGAGTGATAAATATCATAACAAAAAGCGGTCAGGATATAAGCGGGCATCGTTTAATGGCCTCGGGCGGCCAATCTAATCTCGCATTTAGTCGAACATCTATTTCGTATAATTATGGCGGTGTTTTACCCAATGGAGTGGAGTTAACCACCTCAGGAATGATTAACCAAGGAAACTTGAGTAATGAAAAATTTAGATTGACTGACTCTACGATGGTGAACTTAAGAGATACGTCTTATTTAATAGGCGCTAATATTTACCTCACTCTTAAGTATAAAAATATAAAGTTTAAACAATACTACGAGGATTATAACTTCCAGTCAACCTATGAACCCGTTTACTCACAAAACAGAACTTCTATTACTGAATTCGAAAACAGAACGCGATTTAAAAAAGCAGATTTAATAGTTAGTTTAAATTACAAGTTCCAAACCCCCTGGAATACACAGTACGGTGACCCAAAAATATACGATTTACAAAATCTACTGGCCAATAGATTGGCGGTTAGTTTCTTTGCAAAAACCAAGCTCTCAAAACCCTACCAGTTTCTTGCCGGTGTTAATGCATATAATGATAATTTCAGGCATCACCGCGCAGGGTTGCTTCTTAACAGCGGGAAAAGGCGTGAAAGTTATCAGGGCGTTTCTGGGTTCGTAGAATCCGTTTACAATACCAAATATTTTATAATCAATGCCGGAGGTAGGTTGGAACAGTATGCTTACTTTAATGCAAATTTGGCACCAAGAATTTCCGTTACCAAAAAATTTGAGTACTGGCATTATAAATTAATTTATAATCAGGCATATAAAATTCCAGCCCTTCAAAACATAAATCTGGATTTAGAACAGACCATTAGACCGGAACAGTTAAAGGAACTTCAGGCTCAAACCGGTTTTCATTATAAAAAATTAAATGCCTCAGCCACAGTGTTTAAATCTCAAATTAAGAACCTGATAGTTTTTGGTTATGATTTAATTACGTTTACAGAGAGTTACATTAATTCCGGGGAGGTAAACACCGCGGGCTTGGAATTGGAAGCCGAGTATAAGACAAAAAAATGGAACCTGAATACAAATTATAGCTACCATCAAATACTTAATAGTTCAGCCCCTGAAATTTTATCTGACTCAATAAATCCCGAAAATAGATCCCTTGCTTTCCCAGCGCACAAATTAGTTGCAAAATTTAGTTATTTTATTAACGCAAAAATGTCTGCCCATGCGCAATATGTTTTTGAATCTTCAAAATCCGGTTTTGTAGGAGTTAACCGAACTACGGGTGAATTTGGTTTGGTTGAATTTCCCGCATCGCACAATCTAAATCTTATTTGTAATTATGACAATTTGTATAAAGGCACTTTAGACTTAAGTTTAGGTCTATACAACGTTCTGGCCACCCAACTTAATTACCTTTATCCATTTAGTTCCGGTTATCAGCCTTTAAGAGGGATGGGGCGCGAGTTATTATTTAATATAAAACTAAAATTTTAACTTGTTAAACAAGATTAAAAATATCTGTATCCTTCTTGTTTTGTGCACAGCTAGTTATGCCCAGTACTTTAATGTAGAGGCTTGCGTTTTAAACAAGCTTTCTTTTGAGAATAAAAAATTAGCTAAAACATACCAGAATCAACTCTCCGTTCAAACAAATAACAATTACCTGTCAGACTTTATCACTTTCTTTGACAAAACCCCAGCGGACAGTCTTTCTCAGCAAGATCGAATTAATGGGTATTTGGTAAAGTCAGTTTATTACACAACTACCGAAAAATACAAAAATGCCCTTGAGAATTCTATTCTGGCTAGCAGATTATCCATCACACTTACTAAGACGAAAAGTCAAGAACTTTCAAATCTTTTACAGATGCTGGTTTACTATAGGTTAAACTCTTTTAAAAATGTTTTAGCCTTATCAAAGAGCGAATTTACAGACCCTGATCTAGAGTTTCAGGCACTTTATCTTGTCGCTTTTTCTTACTTGGAGGAAAAAAATTTCGAAAATTGTCAAGCCATTTGTGAAAACCTAATCAATAAAAAAAGCCTTAAAATTTATGACCTTTTACAAGTTTTAAAGCTATACTCAAGCGCACTTGAACAAGATGCTAACTATAATAAGGCGCTACAGATTTCGTATCGCGCCGATTCTCTTATTAACCCAAATATTGTTTACCCTGTTAACCCGGTTAGTCATCCCAATTCAATCTATACCCAAGATAAATCAGGCATTTATTTGCCTTTTAACGAAGTTAAAAACCCAAATTTATTTTACAATAATATTAATGATCAAAGTTACCCTCAAAAGGTCCAGATGGAACAGATCGTTATAAAAAACAATATTGGTTTTTTACTTTTAAAGAACAATGAATTAAAAAAAGCTGAGACAACGTTTTTCGAAGCTCTGGCTCTGGCGGAAAAAAACAAAAACCCTCAATTAAAGCAGCAACTCCAAAAAAACATTGGCTTAACGTATACACTTCTAAGACTTTATGTGAAAGCAGAAGAGCATTATGAGTTTTCAGAAAAAATAAGTCGCGATCAAAACAATACAGCACAACAATCAGAGTTATTGTGCATCCGCGCCAAAAATCAATATTTGGCCAAAAATTTAGTTAAAGCCAGAGAACTTTGCGATGAATCTATTGAGTTAGCTTCTAAGGATAATAATTACAGTCAGCTGTCTCAAACCTATTATGTATTAGCACAAATAAACGCTGAGGTTGGAGATATTCAAAAATCTATTTTCTATTCACGGTCGGCTCAGGAAAATGCTGAGATTGCAAAAAATCTATCAAATAAAAAAGGGGGTGAGGAGAACGCAAATAATATAAAAGAAGAGGCTTCGTACGACGTATTTGCTAATGAAAAATCGGAACTGGAACGCATACAGTTCAAGTTAGAATCTTCCAAACGTCAGCAGGAGATAGAGTTGATTAAAAAAGAAAGCCAAATTAAAGAGGCAGGATTCTTAGCTCAAAAACTGCAAAACGAAAAGGCACAGCAGGCACTACTTATTTTAGAACATGAATTAATGGATATTAATCAGGATAAAGAGTTTGAACGTATTAAAAAAGACCGGGCAATTAATATTCTGCAAAACAAAAACAGTCAAACCAGAATAAAATTATTGAATAAGCAAAAAAAATTAGACGATGAGGTAAAAGCTCAAAAAGAGAAAGAGGTTAAGTATGCTCGTAACCGCGAAAAAAACCTGAGAATGCTTTTGTTGGCCTCTATGATTGTTATCGGGCTTATTATTTTTCTATTCTACCGCAACCTAAAGAACGCCCGTATCATCAGTGCTACAAATGCTAAACTGGAAGACGCTTCAGCCAACCTAAAATCTACAAATGCAATTTTAGAAAACAGCTTAGAAGAAATTAACAAGCAAAGTAACATTATCGAGGCAAAGAACAATTTGATTGTAGAAAGTATTACTTATGCCAAGCGTATTCAGCAAGCCAGTTTGCCGAAAATAGATGAAATACAAACCTTGTCAAAAGACTGTTTTGTGCTGTATAAACCTAAAGACATTATTAGTGGTGATTTTTATATAGTGTCTAGCCATAAAGACCCCGATGAAGGGATGATTGAAATATATATTGTGGCAGATTGTACGGGTCATGGAGTTCCTGGCGCAATGTTAAGTTTACTATGCAGTAGTTTGGTTCGCCAAGCCCTAAGACAAACAAAATTATATACACCTTCCGATGTTTTAAATTACACAAACAAGCAGCTTAAAAATTTTTTTAGAAACAAAGAAGACGACGCATTTAAGGACGGAATGGATATTGCCTGTTGCATGGTTGATAAAAAGAAGGGCAAATTATATTTTGCAAGCGCAGGTCGTCCGCTAATTGTAATTAAAAATGGCGAGGCTATAGAGTTAAAAGGGGAAAAACACCACATTGGCTTCTCAAATGTTAGCATTTCTTTTGAAGATCAGATTGTTGATATCCAGGAAGGAAATAGCGTCTATCTCTTTACTGACGGGTATACCGACCAATTTAGCGGCGAAACCAGAAAAAGGTTCATGACTAAAAATTTTAGAAATCTTATCTTATCTTTACAGGATAAGAAAATGGAGGAGCAGGGAACCTTGTTGGACGCAGAGTTTGAAAAATGGAGGGGTGATTATACACAAATGGACGATGTGTGCGTATTAGGCATTAAAATTTAATAATATAAAAAATGGTACAAAACAATCAATTATCTGGACTATTAGCTAAAATTGCAGTACAAGAGGGTATTATTGACTTCTTTATTGTTCTTCATGGTAGTTTTAATCAGGAAGTGGTAAGCTCTTCTATAAAATTAATCGAGGAACGTTGCAGACTGCTGAATTTTAGCACATCTCTGGTAACAAAGCTAAAAATGGTAAGCGTAGAAATTCTTCAGAATATTAGTAAACATCAACATGTGTCTGATGAAGTGTTGCCGTATTTTGTGATCGGGTCGAATCATGAGGGTGTCTCCATTTATTCAGGAAATATGGTAAACCTAAAAGAAAAGAATCTGATTCATGACCGTTTGCATGTTTATAAAAATATAGATTCACAAAGCCTTAAAGACTTTTATCGTCAAAGTCTGAAACAAACATCCATATCTGAAGAAGGCAATGCTGGCATCGGATTGTTAGATATTGTTTATAGATCTAACCAGCAGATTGAATACAATTTCCATGATTATAAAGAAAACCAATACTATTTCGGCCTAAACGTGAATATCAGCAATAAACATTAACAGACTAAAGACCTTATGATACATTTGCAAAAAACAATGAGCACACCTGAAGTAATAGTAGATGCAGCCTCATTCACGATGACTGGTGTTTGTACTCCGGAAAATCCACCGAAATTTTTCGAACAATTCGATAAAAAAACAAGGGAATTGTTTGACTCAAAACACACTATCGAAATGACTTTTCATTTAGACTATTTTAATACTGGATCTTCCAAATGCCTTTTAAATATTTTTAGAGATATGGCAGAAAAAAAGAATAACATTAAAGTGAACTGGATTTACGAAAAAGGAGATGAAGAAATGCGTGAGGCGGGAGAGTTATATGCCGAAATCGCCGAAATGCAGTTTGATTTGATTGAAAAATAGCAGATTAAAACTATTCTGAAATGAAAACCGCACAGCTGAAATGGGAAAATGATGAATGGAAACCCATCAGTGACTTAAACCTGAAACCCCAACTATGCCTTCTATTCGGCTCTAGGCTCGTTGTAGAAAAATATCCGGAAAATTATTCCAAACTGCGTAGTTTGTTTCCCAACTCGGATATCGTTACTGTAACGTCAGCCGGAAATATCCTTGACGAATATTTACTGGACGAAACCATTATTGCTACCGCCATAGAATTTGAAAAAACGAAAATTAAAACCCATGCGTTTGAATTGGGTAAATTAGATGATGAAGAAATCGGTAAGCAAGTTGCCAAACATTTTCAATCAGAAGACTTGTCCAACATATTAATTTTTAGTTGCTCAGGTATTAATGCGGGAAATATTCTCAATGGGCTTAATGACGTATTAAAAGGCAGCGTGCCTGTATCGGGCGGCGTTGCAGGCGATCACATGCGCTTTGAAAAGACATTGGTAGGACTTAACGGTCAAATATCCGACAAACAGCTACTTTCCATAGGAATGTATGGTAAAGACCTCAAAGTTGCGCATGGCTCAAAAGGAGGCTGGGATACTTTCGGGCCGCGAAGAAAAGTAACCAAAAGTATTGCAAATGTTTTATATGAAATAGACAATAAACCCGCTCTTAATTTATATAAAGAATATCTGGGAGAAAAAGCAAAAGACTTGCCGGGATCCGCTCTGCTATTTCCTTTTGCATTAATTGACCCTGAAACTAAAGAACAGATTGTAAGAGGAGTGCAGAATGTTGATGAGGAAAAAAACGCTTTGATTTTATATGGAGATATCCACGAAGGTGACATGGTACAGTTAATGCGATGCGATTTTGAACGCCTTATAGATGGCGCCGGTGATTCGGCCAAGGAAACATTTCTTAAAAGCTCAAAACCACCTGAGTTAGCTATTCTTATTAGCTGTGTGGCTCGTCGTCTTGTTTTAGGGCAACTTACAGAAGATGAGTTAACTGAAACAAAAAGAGTACTGGGTGATCATACCACTATTTGTGGTTTTTATTCCTATTCCGAGTTGTCGCCAGTTGTCGGAGATAACGCCTGTCACCTGCATAACCAAACTATGACCATCACTACCTTAAGCGAAAAGTAAAACAAAATTGGAGCTGGAAAACGCAAATAGGCTAACCTTAAGACAGCTGAGAAAGTTTCCAGACGACACTCTATATACTAAAGAGAATATAGCGGCTTTTGTTAAACTTGTTAATGATAGTTACAATAGTTTCGATGAAGAACGGCGATTAAACAACCATGTCGTAGATTTAAGTAGTAAAGAGCTAAACACAATCAACGAGCAACTAAACGAAAAAAACGAATTTCTAGACAGTTTTAACCATGGCATGGCGCATGATATCAAAAATCACATGTCGAACATCACAGGCCTGGTAACCATGCTCAAAAAATACCATACCAGAAATGAAAAAATTGTTGTCAATACTATCATTGAAAAACTGGAACTTTCGTCAAATCAACTTACGGTTATCGTCCAGGGATTTTTATATCTTTCACGTGCCGAATCAAATATTGACAATCAGTTCAACATTATAAACGGAGAAGAAGTAATCAATGCGGTTAAGGCAGAGACACTATTTTTGACGATGGACAGAGATTGCGAAATTAATTACAAGTTTGAAATAGATAAACTCTTTTTTTCATTTCATGTCATCAAAATAATTTTTGTAAACCTTATCTCTAACTCAATCAAATTCTCTAAAAAAGGCGTACAGGCAAAGATTAATGTTTCCTTAATCCAAAATCCCGAATCCGTTGTTTTATCAGTCAGTGACAACGGAATAGGGATGGATCTGAAAAATCCGAACAATAAAATATTTCAGCTATTTAACCGTACAGGCGATACAAAAATGGTAAAAGGGACAGGTGTGGGGTTATTTATTATTAAAAAAATTGTCGAGCGAAATGACGGTAAAATAGAAGTAAATAGCCAATTGTTAGAGGGAACAACATTTAAAATAACAATACCATTAAAATAAATAAATATGAATTACAATAAGATTTTTTTAATCGACGATAACTCTACCACCTTGTTTTATAATCAAGACGTCGTTTCTGAATACAGTCCCAGTTCTGAAGTTATTTCGTTTGAAGACCCGGATGAATTTATGAGAGTTTATAAGGAAAAGTATTCGACTGAGAAAGACCCTATGTTATTACTTCTCGACATTAATATGCCGCAGAAGCTTGGTTATGAATTGCTTGAAGAGTTGGAAGAAGTATATGAAGACTTGGAAAATTTGCACGTGCTGATGGTCACATCTTCTAATTTAAGAAATGACGTAGAAAAATCATCAAGATTTTTAAGTGTACTGGGTTACATTGAAAAGCCGCTTACAGTAACTAAAATCAACAATGTGTTAAATGGGTTCTGAGCATCCAAATATCGGCTTCAAGGTAGTCCTTCCATACATGGAAATTGAAGTTGTGGCTGAGGGTATCGTAAGATTTGATCTTACTAGGGACACGGTTATTGATATGGAGAAAAGCATCGAAATGTTTGAAATATGTAAAAAGCTTTACCCAAATAGCGCATATAAATCACTAAAAATTGTGAAGCATAAAATGAAACTCGAACCAGACGTTATGGATTTTTTGGCAAGTGACGCTAGAAAGGGTCTGATAAGTTTTGAAGCAGTGGTTGTGGAATCTACGACCCTTAAAATGTTGGGAAACTTTTACCTTAAAATCAAAAAGCCTGTTATAAAAACAAAAATATTTGACAATGAAAACCAAGCGCTGGTGTGGCTGAAAAGCCAAACAGAGGCCCAACAATCAATGAAGATGATTTAATTAAACTCAAAGGAAATAATAGTTTCCTAAAAACCGAAAGCACATGGAGCCTTCCAACCAAAAAACAATGAAAAGTGGAATAACAGTCTCAAAAATTGAGCCTGACATATTAAGATACGAAATCCCGAAAGATTTAGAGATGACTTTGGAGGTCATAAAAGAGCTCTGGGAATTTGGTAACTCTACCTATCCCTCTGGCAAACGAAAAATATTAGCTGTATTCAATGCCAATTTTAATCCTAATAGAGAAGCAGCTGATTTTATGGTAAGTCAAAAACGTGCTGAAAAGGTCTGCGCTGAAGCTTTTTGCATTAATTCTGCTTGGCTGCGATTTAAAACTAATTTTTACTTTAGAATTAAAAAACCCACCGTACCAACAAAGGTGTTTGAAGATGAAAAAGCAGCAATGACCTGGTTGAGAGAACAACAATCGTAGAACATACATCTAATAGATGGTATAAACGATCTAACCAGTTCATTTGGTTTTATTAGGAACTAATTAATAGCTTACCATTAAGGTCTCAATAAAGCGTTCCAGCCTTGAGCCTTTAACTCATGAACTGTTCCGGATTTGGCAACCATCAAACAGCCTTTGGCTTCGTTGGTTATGTGTCCAATGATAGTAATATCCATAGAGTTTTTAATTTTTTCGTAGTCTCCAATATCCACAGTAAACAATAGTTCATAATCTTCGCCGCCACTTAACGCACAAATGGTTGGGTCCAAATTAAATTCCCGTGCGGTTTCAAAAGTGATGGGGTCAATCGGAATCTTTTCTTCATATAATTCTACACCAACTTTGGATTGCTGACAGAGATGCAAAATTTCGGAAGAAAGACCATCGCTGATATCTATCATAGAAGTTGGAAGCACCTTTAGGGATTTTAAAAGTTCTGTAATATCTTTTCTGGCTTCTGGTTTTAATTGCCTTTCCAGAATATAATCCTTGCCTTCCAAATCGGGCTGCAATTTGGGATTTTCTTTAAATACCGATTTTTCTCTTTCTAAAACCTGCAGACCCATGTAAGCTCCGCCTAAATCTCCACTCACGCAAAGTAAATTACTTTCTTTAGCTCCGTTTCTGTAAATAATATTCTCTTTCAAAGCGGCGCCTACCGCAGTAATATTAATTACCAAACCACTAAGACTGGAAGTTGTATCACCACCTACCAAATCAACTTTATATTTTTTACAAGCTAACAACATACCGGCATATAACTCTTCAATGGCCTCCAAACCAAAGCGATTGGAGATAGCAATGGAAACCAGAATTTGTTTGGGCTCGGCATTCATCGCATAAACGTCGCTGAGGTTTACAACAACGCTTTTGTAACCCAAATGTTTAAGCGGAACGTAAGTAAGGTCAAAATGAA
>CALMND010000448.1 GCA_937868565.1 uncultured Bacteroidota bacterium
CGTCCCATAATAATGGAGAGTTAAAGTTAGGCCATAATGAACCAAATTGATTTGGCAGCGGGAATAACATATAATCCAACCATGGACGACCCGTGTGCAACAATACGAAAATAGCCGCGCACATTACAGCAAAAATAGTCATAGCCTCTGCCGAACGGTTAATCCCCATTCTCCATTTTTGCCGGAATAACAATAGTACAGCGGAAATCAACGTTCCTGCGTGACCAATACCAATCCACCATACAAAGTTTGTAATGTCCCAAGCCCAATCCACACCATTATTGCTTCCCCAGGAACCGATACCTACACCAATAGTGTAAGCCAACGAACAAATTCCCCAAAGAAAACATAATGCCGAAATGGTAGTAAGAGTGTACCAACCCCTAGCTGCCTTACCCTCAATGGGGGCAATAATATCATCAGTAATCTGGCGATAGTTCTTATTGCCGAGTATTAATGGTATCCTAATTTCTGATTCTGCGTGCATATTATCTGTTTAATTTTTTCTGTTATAATTATGAATGCTTTTCTTCAGTTTGAACTTCTCCTTTATTCTCTTTAACTATTACGTTGTCATGGAAAATAATCTGCTCATCCTGATTTCTTACTTTTACTTTATAAGAAGTAGTTGGCTTTATTCCAACATCTTCCAAAAGGAAATATGTTCTTTCATCATTTCTTTCCTTGGTTACCAACGACTCTGAATCATTTAAATCACCAAAAATAATCGCATCGGTTGAACAAGCAGATTGACATGCAGTCTTAATGGCTCCATCCTTCAGAGGCATTCCTGATTTCTTTGCTTCCAATTTACCAGCTTGCAATTTTTGTTGACACATAGAACACTTTTCCATCACACCACGACTACGAACAACCACGTCAGGATTTAACACCATACGGCCTAACTCTTGCTGAGCCGGATTAATGTCAGCGAACATATCGTTACCGTTATAGTTGAACCAGTTAAAACGACGTACTTTAAACGGACAGTTATTCGCACAGTAGCGGGTACCAATACAACGGTTGTACGTCATCATGTTTAAACCCTCTGTGCTATGACTAGTCGCTAAAACCGGACAAACTGTTTCACAAGGAGCATGATTACAATGCTGACACATCATTGGTTGGAAAGTTACCTGCGGATTCGCAGACGGGTTTTCCATTTCGATGTACATTTCTTTCGAGCCTAAATTTTCCTCTTTGCCCTTACGGGTATTCATATCTGAACTGTAGTAGCGGTCAATACGCAACCAATGCATGTCGCGCGTTTTTGCAACTTCCGCTTTACCAACAACCGCTACGTTATTTTCTGAGGTACAAGCAACAACACAGGCACCGCAACCAAAACATAAGTTCATATCAATACTCATTCCCCACTTATGTCCGGGACGCGGATGTGCAGCCCATAAATCAATTTCACTTACCGGAGCTTTGCCACCGCCGTGAACTGTTAATTCCACAGGAGGATTCCAATATTCTTTAGGATTTTCTTTAAATTCTTTTAGTGATACTTCGCGCAACAAATATTCTTCCCTACCCATAATGGTGTGTTGAATTTGAGTTGCAGCAAAATGATGCTTACCATCCGTTTTAGTAATAGTTGCATTCGGCGCAATTGGTTGAATAGTACTATTAATCATTCCCATAAAAGGAAAGGCGTTAACACCCACACCATGTGCCACTTTCAAACTCTCCGCATTTCTACCATAACCCATTGCTAAACCAATAGTGCCTGGTGTTTGACCAGGTTGAGGATACACAGGAACATTTACAGTAACACCGTTAACCGTTAGGTCAACGATACTACCATCAATATCCTGACGAAGCATTTCTCTCAAGCCCAATTTCTTTACATCCATAGGGCTCATGGTAACGTAATTGTCCCACGTAACTTTTGATATTGGATCAGGTAACTCCATCAACCAAGGGTTATTGGTATAATTACCATTTCCAATTCCAATTTTTTCGTAAACAAATAATTCAAACTCTCCACCTTTTAATGAAGTGGCCATTGAGGCCGCTTTATTATAATCTGGTGTTGGAAGAGGTTCTGCAACTTCTTCCGCTTTTTTATCAGATTTTTTTGCAAATTCAATTGTATTAATATCTTTTAAAGGATCCAAAGCCTTACTTAACCCTGTAATGGAATCCTTGATAAATATTTCTGTTTCATTTATGGCAAGAGCTACTCCTGACATAATTGGTCTGCCCAAAGAATCTTTCTCCATTGGAGTAGCTTCTATGTTTTTATGAACGTAAGTTTTTACAGCCCCATCATGCAGTGCATTCGCCCAAAAGGTAGAGAAATCAGAAAATTTACCTTGATTCGGGAACACACGGTTATTCCAGTAACCTTGCAAATATGTTAAATAATCCGTTTTAATGCCCGACCATATTAACATGGTATCCTGAAACTGGCGTGTGCCTTCGTGAAAAAAAAAAAAAAAAATAGGATTAATGGTTGGTTGTTGAAGCGTGAACATGCCGCGTTTTGGATTGGCATCTCCCCAAGATTCCAGGTAATGGTTATCTGGACAAACAACATCAGCAAGTTGTGCAGTTTCATCCAACACAGTTGCAAAAGATATTTTTGTTGCAACGTT
>CALMND010000449.1 GCA_937868565.1 uncultured Bacteroidota bacterium
TACGACAGTAATTATCCCCTTTATTAACTTCATTAACAAAAACTTTTATCGTATAATCTTTATTTATGAATTTATTAATTATTTTAACGGTATTGTCTTTTGAAGAGTCATCAACAACAATTACTTCAAAATCAGACATCGTTTGTTCAGACAGCGATATAAATGTTTCTCCTATATACTTTTCTTTATTATAACTTGGTATTATAATTGAAAAAAAAGGAGCTAGCGACATTTAAAAGGGATATTACTTCTCATGCAATTTTTCTAAATCAACAAAGCCCGTAATTTTTCAATAACTATCTCAAATGAGAAGTTGTCTAGGTTGTAAGTTGCATTGAATGTGTTTTTGATGTAGCCCTCAGAATCGAGCAATAATTTTTCCAAATCAAAAATTGACTCTGCATCGTATGCTTTACCCAATCTTGCTTGCTCAACAAATTCGGCTACATGTCCTCTTTCACCAAGCAATATAAAGGGTTTTCTTAATACTGCATACTCTAAAAACTTGGTTGTTTTATAATCCTTGTTGTGTTCGGCAAGAAAAATCAGGCAGTAATCGGCTTCATTAATCTTAGCCATTATTTCATTTCCAATAGGTTTACTGATTTGTAAAATCTGGGCATGTTCTGTAAAATAACTAATTCTATCGGTTTCGGGCACATAAAACTCTAACTGCAACTTACTATATAGTGTGCTGTTATTAGTTTTTAGTTTCGTTAAGAGCGAAGAAAGTGCCTTTAGAATTAGTTCCGTACCTGGATAAAATTGACCGCCATACACCATTTTTATCTTATCTGATTTTTTTTTGGGTTCTAATTGAGTAGAAAAGTTAATTTCGTCCGTATCAAAGGCATGGGGTATTTCAACAAAAATGGCACCCCTTGAATTGGTTTCATAAATAAATTGTTTTTGCCGGTTAAGAAGAAATTCATTTGGACCAGTAAAAAAATTGGCTTTTAGAAAAAGCTCGTTGAATAGTTTTATTTCGTGTTGTTGTTGATTTTTTTTCAAGTTACTCATTCCGTAATAAGGCGAGCCTATCCAGGGGTCACGAAAATCTATTATGATATTTAAATCTGGAAATGTGTCTTTTAGCCTTGTAATACAATGAGCGTAGTAAAATGGTGGCCCTGAAACCAACACGTTATTTATGCGGTATTTTAAAATAAGGCCTTCGGCCTTTTCAAGATAGTTTTTATTCCAAAAGATAGAATAATCGTATCGATTTTTTTTAGCATAAAAAATAGTGAAATAATAATTGTAAAGTCTGTAGCGTAATTTGCCGGCAAAAGTTTTTGGCGGTATGATAAATTCGACTGGGTAGTTTAAAGGAAGTTCAAATCTTTTTATCCAATTATTATTTTCCACATCTTTCAACCATGGAGACTCATTCTGATAAGGGTTTTTTGCCTGTATAACAAACACTTCATCTCCTTTCTTTGCAAGATACTTGGCAAACTTTGCAGAACGTCTGCCACCTATTCCAGGGCTAGGAGGGAAGGAAAAACAGACAATAAGTAGCTTGTGATTCATATGGAAAATAAAATAGAACTGTCTTTTAGAAGCTCAAATAATCTGAAAAGAAAACAGTTTTTGTATCAATAAAAATAATATAGCCCTGCTGTTATGCTTTAAAATTATTAATAACAGAAGCCACTTTAAGAATCTGTTCGTCTGTTATTTCCGGAAACATTGGAATTGAAAGAATATTTTTCGTAACAACAGCAGCAACCGGAAAGTCACTTTCTCTGTATTGAAAATGTTGATAAGCTTCCATAAAAGGAAGTGCTGTGGGGTAGTGAATAGCGCATTCTACCCCCTCAGCTTCAAGAGCCATTTTCAATTTGTCTCGGTTTGCAGACTTTATAACATAAAGATGAAAAACGTGGTAAGCATTGGAGTTTACAACAGGCAGTTCAATAGCTGCATTAATAATAGCCCTGTCATATTTTTTGGCATTTAAATTCCTTAATTCGTTCCATTTATTAAGATGAGGTAATTTAACGGATAGAATAGCAGCATGTAAGCCATCCATTCTTGAATTCCTGCCCTCAATTAAATGTGCGTGTTTTTTTAATTGCCCGTGATTGGCAATCATTCTGCATTTAGAAGCAATGTTGTCTGAGTTAGTTGTAATTGCGCCCGCATCACCATAGGCCCCAAGATTTTTACCGGGATAAAAACTAAACGATGAAGCGTGCCCAAATGTGCCAATAAGTTTTCCATTATATTTTGCGCCATGCGCCTGAGCACAATCTTCTATAACAACTAAATTATACTTAGCGGCTAATTGCATTATCTTTTCCATATTAACTGCATTGCCGTATAAATGAACAGGTATAATAGCTTTGGTAGATTTTGTAATAACCGATTCGACTTTTGAAACATCAATTAATAGAGTATCCTTATCTACATCTACAAAAACAGGTTTAGCGCCTGTCCTTCCAACCGATTCAGAAGTGGCAATCCACGAAACGGCAGGAACAATTACTTCATCGCCTTTTCCTATGTTATAAGCCTCCAGAATAATTTCAAGAGAATCAGTTCCATTGGCGCAAGTAATGGTATGTTTCAGGCTAAGGAAAGAAGAAAACTCTTTTTCAAATGCCTGGATATATTTATTCGAATTTCCACCAACAAAGGCGGTGTCAGTTATAACATTCGAAATGGCTAAATCTATTTCCGATCTATGTGACTGGTACTGTCTTTTTAAATCTACAAAAGGTATTTTCATTTTAAAGGCTTTTTATTTTTTTTGCAGGATTTCCGACGTAAATACCGGGTTGTGTAATGTTTTTTGTAACAACAGTTCCTGCACCTATAACAACCCGATCGCAAATTTTTATTGGTAAAATAGTGGCATTAGATCCAATAGAAACGTTGTTTCCAATAAGTGTCGATTTCCATAATTTTTTGTTGCCCATCGCCGGCCCGCCATTAGAAAATAAATCGTTAATAAACATCACACCGTGTCCTATAAAGCAATCATTACCAATTGTTACTAATTCGCAAATGAAAGCGTGAGATTGAATTTTTGTTCCTTGGCCAATAACAACATCTTTTTGTATTTCAACAAAGGGGCCAATAAAAACGGAATCGCCAATATTGCATCCATACAAATTAACAGGTTCAACAACTTTTACATTTTTACCAAACACCACGTTTTTAATACCTGGTTGAAATATTGTAGGTTGGTTTTCCATTTATTTTGCTGCTTTATACATTTTTTCAATTGCGTCAATACAACGCATACCTTCAAAACCTTCAACAGCTCCAGTGGTAACTATGTTGTTCTTTATTGTGTCAATTATGGTTTTTATCACTTTATCATGATTAGAGCTTGTACCCTGATATTTTCCATAGGCGTTTGGTTTATCTGTAAACTCTATCCCTTCCTGAAGCGGGTATCCCCTTACATCCCAAAACTCTATTTTATTTAGGTATTGCCCACCAATTTTTATAGTGCCGTGTTCACCAATAATAGTAATACTGCCTTCAAAGTTTTTATTATAAACGCAAGTGGTCCAATTAATGCTGCCCATGACCCCGGATGAAAATTTTACAATAGCATTCCCTGAATCTTCGGTTTCAATGGAATGATTTTGAGTTTCCATATTTGCTTTAACATTCACCACATCACCACACCACCACACTAATAAATCAATAAAATGACTTGCTTGTGTGTATAACGCACCTCCTTCTTCTTTTTTTTTGCCTCTCCATGGTGATTCATCATAGTATCCTTGATATCGGTTCCACAGTATATCGCATTTAACCATAAATATTTTTCCAAGCATTCCTTTGTCAATTGTGTCCTTAGCTAATTTTACTGGCACGTTGTGTCGATTTTGTTTTACCACCCACAGTTTCATGTTGTTTGCATTTGCGGCCTTATTCATGGCTTCGCAATCAGATATAGTTAAAGCCATTGGTTTTTCCACCAGCACATTAAATTTGTTGTTTAATGCTTTAATGGTCATTTCGGCATGCAAAGCATGGGGCGTTACAACATTTATCACATCCGCTTTTATTTCCGCTAACATTTTATCAAAAGAAGTGTAGTATGGAATTCGGTTGTAAAGTTGAGATAGTTCGATGCACTTTTTCTCATCTAAATCACAAATAGCAATTATCTCTGCTTCAGGTTCGGCATCTAAAACGGCAATATGCCTTTTGCCAATACTTCCACAACCCACAATTGCAAATTTAATTTTTGAATTCATTTAAAATTGATTTAAAAAGTTAAGGTACTTTGTGTTTTTCGCTTTTTAATGTAGTCGAAAATATGTGTAAGGCTATGCGCAGCAAATAGAGTTAATATAGGATATGCTGGTAAGCTATACCTGAATTCGGTGTAGCCAAACCAGGCATGTGTAAAGGTAAACATTAGCCATCCGGCAGAGAGTAAAAGTGCAGGCATGTTTTTTCTTTCTTTCCAAATAAAGAACATACCGATAATACCAAAAAATAAAATAAAATAATAATACAAAACGCTTGCTACTCTTATGAATTTGTTAAAAATACTTTTCCCAACAAATGGCAAACCATAAGCTGTTTTTATAAGTACAAATGTTTTCAGGTGAACAAGCTTCGCTATCAAATAATAGTAAAGTGGTTTTTGTTGTTTAAACGATTGTATATACTTGTTTGTTTTTGCAACAAACGCTTCTTTGTAATAGCTCGAACTGTCTATAGGTGAAGTTTTTTTAAATGTTTTCCAATAAATACTCCGTAGTTCTACTAATGAGTCTAAGTTATAATCAAGTGTAAAAATATAATTACGAAATGGATTAGTTTTTTGAAAATCCGCATCGTACATGCGTCTTCTTGATGTAGAAGGTATTACAAACCAACGTCCTTCAGAAGGATTCCAGTTTTGAATATCGCCGCCCCACGTAATGATCAATTTATATAAAGCCAATTCTTGTTTTGTTGCAATGGCTTCAAAACTATCGTTAAGCGGAATAAAACGGCCCATGGTTTTGTAATTTCTGCTTATCCACATCGTTTCGGCCAAAATGAATACTGCAAACAGAACTAAGAGTTCATTAATAGCAGATTTTAGATTTAGATTTTTGTTTGTATATAGAAAATGCAAAACGAGTGTTAGATAAACTGGAATAAAAATAATAACTACCGTTCTGAAATAAATGGCCCAACATAAGAAAAGGCCGGTTAAAAATAGATGCTTATTATTTCGTGTTTGCGAGTACTTAAAAATAAAATGAAATGAAAAAATGACAAAAGAAATACAAAATGATTCAGCGGTGGCGTGTACAGTATAAACCGAAGCCAACGTGTTAAATGTATAAAGAACAAGACAGATTACAAACGACTTGTTTTTGAAAATAGCCACTGCCATTTTTGCAAGCAGATATATGGATACTAATTCAAGAAAAAACTGTAATAAAATGACTGTAAATTTTGCCCAATCGGTTCCTAACAAAACATTTAAAGGCGCATATATTGGTAATAAACCGGGCATTCGATAAGCCCAAGGCAAAACAGTAAAGGCACCTCCATCAATAGAGTGCTCTAACGAGTATCCTTCGCCTTTTAATAATCGCTCAATTGGTTCATAATAATCTCTGGTATCGGCAGAAGAGAAGAAAATACCTTTTGTAATATCATCTGGTGGAAAATTTTTATGAATAGCAACCACGTAAGCCCCAAAAATGATTGCTTTAATTAATACAATAATTATTAGCAATTTAATGTTATGCGGTTTTGTCATAATTTTAAAAAAGTAATTTTTGATTCTAACTTACAAATTGTTTAAAGTTTGAAATCACATACTCTATCTCTTCATCTTTCATTGGAACAAAAAGTGGAATGATAATGCTTCTATCACTTAAATCTTCCGATATCGGAAGCGATAGGCCTTTCGAGTAATTTTCATAAGCAATTTCCCGATGGATTGTCATGACACCTCTTCTTGTAGAAATACCAAGGTCTAACAGCCGTTGCATTAATTCATTACGTGATATTTTACAAGTTGGCTTTAGATAAATGGAGAACGATTGTACATTTGATTGAAATGTTTCTTCTTCCGATGGCAAACGTATGGAGTTAATATGTTTAAAAGCAGCGAAATATTTTTCTGCAATTTTTCTTCTTTCAGCAACTAACCAGTCTAATTTTTCAAGTTGTTTAATTCCCACAGAAGCCTGTATGTCCGTCATTCTGTAATTGTATCCGATCTCTAAATGATCTTCTATTATTACTTTAACTGAGCTATGTCTTATCCTGTCATTTACCGACATTCCGTGCTGACGTAATAATTTTAAGCGGTTATGATATGTTTCATTATTTGTGGTTATCATGCCACCGTCGCCCGTAGTAATAACTTTACGGGGATGAAAAGAAAAACAAACTAAATCAGAGTGAGAACCTATTTTATTTTTTTTGTATTCAGTTCCTGCTGCACATGCTGCATCTTCAATTAATTGAAGATTTTTTTTATCACAAAGTTTCTTAAAGGCATCAATATCGGCAGCGTAACCAATTTGGTGAACGATGAGGATAGCCTTGGTTTTAGAGGTGATTAGTTTTTCAGCATGTACAACATCAATATTAAATGTTTCTGAGTTTACTTCGGCAAATACTGGTGTGGCACCAACATACTTTATGGCATTAGCAGTGGCAATGTAGCTCATTGAAGGACAGATTACCTCGTCTCCTTCTTTTACGTTAGCCACAATCATGGCTAAATGAAGAGCAGTTGTACAATTAGAAATGGCGATGGCGTATTTAGAACCGACATAAGCTGCAAATTTTTCTTCGAACTCTTGCACTCTGGGCCCTTGTGTAACCCAATTTGTTAGAATTGTGTTGTAAGCTTCTTGAGCTTCCTCAACCCCAAGGTATGGCTTTGCTATAGGTATTTTCATCCAGATTTATTTCTCCCAATTTTTAAGAACCACTTCGTTTATTAGATTTTTCCCCTTAGTTAGTTCTTTGTAATAATTAATTGTTTCAATCAAACCTTCCTCAAAAGAAATTGAAGATTCGAATTTTGTTACTTGCTTAAACTTGCTGGGGTTAACCCAAAGACGAGGAACATCTGCGGGGCGATCGGCCATATAATCAATCTTCACATTCAACTTCATTTGTTCAATAATTTTTTCCAGAAGCTGTTTCATGGTTATTTCTATTCCAGTGCCAATATTGATAATCTCACCATTGATATTCTCAGTATTCAACAGTATTGCTAATGCCCTCGCTGTGTCCTTAACATAAAAAAAATCTCTGGTAATAGTGCCATCTCCAAAAATTACCGGAGCCTTTCCGTATAAAAGATTCATTATACTTCTTGGAATAATTTCTCCGGCATCCCCTTCGTAATGGGCTCTAGGGCCATAATTATTAAAAATTCTGAGTATCGTCGTATCTAAACCAAAACAAGTATGGTAAGAGTAGGCATAATTCTCACCTGCAAGTTTGCTGGCACCATAGACTGTTTTAGGCAACGGAACTCCATTCTCATCAATTGGAAATTGCTTTATGTCACCATAAATTTCAGAAGTTGAAATATAAAAGAATTTTTTAATTTTATTTTTCAACCCTGCTTCAAGCACATTTAATGTTCCTTCGGCATTTACCCGATGATTTTCGAAAGGGCTATGAAGCGAATGCCTGACACCAAGACAGGCTAGGTGATAAATTACATCTATGTTGTTGGTTACCTGGAGACATGTTTTTTTATCAAGAATATCGCCTTTGATGAAAGTAAAATTTTTACTCTTAACTGCCTCTAAAAGATTAGTTTCACTTCCATTTACAAGATTGTCTAAAACGGAAACACAGTGCCCAAGCGATAACAAATAATCCGCTAAATGGGAGCCGATAAATCCGGCACCACCGGTTACTAATATATTATAGGTTTTCATTTTCTAATTCAATTATGTCGTCTATTATAAATACGGGCCTTTTCCTAGAACTGTCCAATGTTCTCCAGAGGTATTCTGCAATAATTCCTAAAGAAATATTGGTAATACCAAAACCCAACATTAAAATAGAGATGAGCATAGGCCAACCTGATTCAAGGTCGTTGTAAATTATTTTTCTTATCATTAAATAAGCAGAAAAAAGCGTACCCAGAATGAATAAAAAAATCCCAATTGAGGTTACAAATCTTATTGGAGCGTATGAAAATGCAACAAATGAATCAATAAATAATTTTATTTTTTTACTTATTGTCCATTTTGATTTACCCTTTTTCCGAGGTTGTTTATTATAAAAAATAAAATCATGTTTAAATCCGAAAGTAAGAATTTGAAGAAAGATGGAAGAATTACTTTCAATATTATTGTTTAGGAGCGTTGCTACTTTTTTCGAAAACATAACAATGTCAAATCCTTTATTTGGATATAAAGGCGAAACATATTTGCGCATCAAACGCGCATATGTGTTTGAAAACGCAGTTTCAAAAAAACTATTCTCAGTAGTGGTTCTTGAAGCCCAAATCACTTCCGCTTTTTGTTCTTTGTTAATAGCAACTAACATATTACGAATAAGCTCTATGGGGTCCTGAAGGTCTGCATAAGTAAAAGTAATATAATCGCCCGAGGAATTCAATATACCGGCTCTTAAGGCTGCATGGGAGCCAAAATTTTTTGAAAAATTGATAAGTTTACTGCTATACCCAATATGCTTTTTCTCGGAGAGAATTTTTATCGAGTTATCGGTTGATCCATCATTAACAAAAATAACTTCTCCTTGTATATCTTTTGCTTCAGTAAAAAAAGTAGATAAAGTCTCCATAAGAACAGGTATATTCTCCTCTTCATTTAAAAACGGAATAATGACACTTACCTTATTCATATTAAACGTGCAGGATTACCCACCACTTTAGAACCTGCCGGAATACTTTTTATAACATTACTGCCAAGCCCCACAAGTGTTTTATCACCAATAACTATATTATTAATTATTCTTGTGCCGCTACCTATATAGCAGTTTTCACCAACTTGCGTGTGGCCTGCTATCGAAACATTTGAACCTATAAGTGTATATTTTTTTATTACGACGTCGTGATGAACCACTGTGTTAGGCAAAATACACACATGATCTTCAATGACTGCGTTACTTGTTATAACTACACCTGCCATTATTAACACATTTTTCCCAATTTTAGCCATTGGCGAAACAATTGCTGATGGATGTATGACTGTTGCAAATTTTTCGGAACTTACATTCAACCCCGAAATTATTTTGGCTCGGTGAGAATAACTTGTAGGGCTACCAGGTATTGCCAAAATAAAATTTTCTTTATTTTTTAATAATTCTTCTCTTGGGTAAACCATGTAACCGTACTCACTTTTACCCTGCTTTTCCGAAGTATCATCTATAATCCCGACGAGTTCGTATTGATTTCCAATACAATCGATGGCTTCAATACAGTTACCGTTATAAGGAAAAATGAAAAGGCGTTTCATTTTAAAATTTATTAACTACTTCTATTACTTTGCTTACCTCTTCATCTTTCAATTCTGCATACATGGGTAAAGAAACACAGTGCGCCGCTAAATATTCTGAATTTGGAAAGGTACCAATTTTGTAATTTAAATGAGCGTAGGCCTTTTGCAAATGGCAAGGTACTGGATAGTGGTAGGCAGCATTGATATCGTTATCAGCCAAGTGTTTTACTAGCGCTTCCTTGTTTTCGGTTGTAACAACAAACAAATGATAAATTCCATCAGACCAGTCAGGCTTTGATTGCATTTTTATTTTTTGGTTTTTAATTTCAGTCTGGTAGCGTTTTGCGATTTCTCTACGACGGTTATTCCACCCTTCTAAATATTTTAATTTTACACTCAGTGAAGCCCCTTCCAATCCACCCATTCGGTAATTGTATCCAATTTCATCGTGGTAATATCTTACTGTACTTCCATGGTTACGTAATGATTGTAAGTGTTTTAAACAAGATTCGTTATTAGTAGTTAATCCTCCGGCCTCGCCACACGCTCCTAAATTTTTTCCGGGATAAAAACTGTAACAAGCCAGCTCGCCAAATACACCAACAGTTTTACCTTTATATCTGGCGCCTTGAGCCTGAGCGGCATCTTCTACCAAGTAAATTTTATGTTTGTCGCAAATTAATTTCAAGGCTTCTACATCAAAGGGTTGTCCGTATAAGTGAACACCAATTACTGCTTTGGTCTTTGAAGTTATAGCAGCTTCAATTTTAGTTGTATCAATTTCCCATGTATCTGCATTGCAATCTACAAACACCGGCGTGGCTCCGGCATGAGAAACGCCCCAGGCTGTTGCTATAAATGTGTTGGCAGGAATAATTACTTCATCGCCTGCGCCAATGCCCAATGTAAGCATTGCTAAGTGCAGGGCAATGGTACCATTGCTAACACCTACTGCGTAAGTTGAACCAGTGTAACTAGCGAACGATTTTTCAAACTCTTCCACGAACGGTCCGCCACTGAAGGCTGTTTTTTCGTATACTTTTTCAAAGGCTTCAAAAATTTCTTTTTTAATTTGATCGTGTTGGCCCTTTAAATCAAGGCAATTAATTTTTCCCATAGTTTATTTTAAATATTTAATAATTTTTGCCGGATTACCTGCGGCAACCGCATTTGCCGGAATGTCTTTAGTTACCATTGCACCAGCACCTATTAAAGCGTTTTCGCCAATGGTAATGCCACAAAGTATGGTTGCATTACTTCCAATAGATGCGCCCTTCTTTACGAAAGTTTCTTGCATATGCCAATCAGCGTCGGTTTGTTGAGAACCATCAGGATTTGTAGCGCGTGGAAATAAATCGTTGGTAAACATAACACCGTGTCCTATAAAACAATTATCTTCAATATGAACACCTTCACAAATAAATGTGTGAGAGGAAATCTTACAGTTTTTGCCTACTGAAGCACCTTTTTGGATCTCAACAAAAGCACCAATTTTTGAATTGTCGTCAATGCTACAACCGTATGCATTTACAAAATTAAAAATGCGAACGTTTTGGCCTACCTTTACATTTGCCAAACTTTTTCGTGGCTCATCTATATTCAGAATTCCCATATTATAATATAATTTCTTTACCGTTGTTTTTAATAGATTTTTGTGAAGCTTCTAGTATTTTAATGACGCTTAACCCTGATTCGAAATCTGATACTGGTTTTGTTTTATTTAGTATTGAATTAACAAAATCTGATGCCATACTAAATAAAGCTTCTCGCGAATCTACTTTTGGCAAATAAACATCACCGGCACGGTAATCAACCAATACCCTTTGCTTTTCTTCGTCTGTTTTGTGATTGTAACCCGTATCGTAAACCCGTATTTTTTCAGTTGGTTCCAAATCATTAAACAGGAGCATTTTTTTATCGCCTCCAATTAACATGGTGCGTATTTTTACCGGCGAAGTCCAAGAGCAATTAAAATGTGCTATAAAACCAGACTGATAATTAACCGTGAGATAGGCTATATTTTCGATATTGTTATTGGTGTGTGAAACACCTGTTGCGTTTACGCTATAAGGTTTATCTAATATTAAATAATTCAAAATTGAAATGTCATGTGGTGCTAAATCCCAAAGTACATTTACGTCTGACTGAAACAAGCCAAGGTTTATTCGCGTAGAATCAAAATATTGTATTTTACCAATTGTTCCTTCGGTTATAATAGATTTCATTTTTTGAACGGCTCCGGTATAAAGAAATGTATGATCAACCATTATAAATAATTTTTTGTGGTCTGCCAAGTTTTTCAATTCTTCAGCTTCTTGCACGGTTGCAGTCATTGGTTTTTCAAGTAAAACATGCTTGCCATTTTCCAGGGCTTTTTTTGCAAGGGCAAAATGAGTAAACACAGGTGTGGCTATTACCACGGCATCTATTTCTTTTGATAAAATTATATCATCTGGATTTCTAGTAACCCCAACAGTAGGGTGCATTTTTGAAACTATAGCTAAACGTTCCTCTCTGAAATCGGAGACATATTCTACTTTGCAATGACTTAATTGCGAAAAATTTCTTACCAGATTTGGACCCCAGTAGCCGTATCCTATTATTCCAATTTTCATTTTATTTAGTGTTTATATAGATTTTGAATAGTTACTAAAGATAAACTTTTTTGATTTATGTGCCATAAAACTAAATTTATAGGATAGTGATTTATTATGTTTGTTTTTACTTTCACCAAACTTTTGCTATGTTTATAATTATTACGACGACTTGTTAGGATTCGAGTTACTTTTAAATAATTTGAGTGCCCCACGAATGATTTTGATGTTGTCGAAAAATCGTTTATGGTATTTATAATGTCTAGTTACGTATGAATTATATTCGGTATGCGCTTTAATAGGTAAATTCATGATTTTTTTAAATTCCTCCTCCGACAATCCCAGCTTTTTAATTACAAATGCATAATCTTCTTTTAGCATTTCGGGGTCATAGGTTGGTTTTTCCATTTCCTTTAACGCTTGCTCTCTGGTCATTTGTCCAGAAAAAATTAATACAGAATAGTGAAACTTTCTTTTGTCGATACCAAATTTTTGAGGAAGTAAATACGCTTGATAAAAGCGTGTAAAAATGGATTCGAAATGTTTGCCGCCATAATCTCGCCAACCAAGTTCTTTGATAATAAATTTCTTTACGTCCTCCTTATTGTAATCAATATAATTAAGTATACCAACCCATTTTAATTTATAAACAACATTTAAATAGAGTCGTTTATAGAATGAAAGCCGTGGGTAGGTTTTGAGTTTAGTTTTGCCAAATTGTTTATTGATTGAAAGAATATTTAATTGATCAAATTTTTCATGCGTCCAACCCTCTGGTAATTTTTCTCCTTCCGTTTCAACATTCATACCGTGTAATACATATTTAATACCCCTACTATATGCTTGATTGTGTAGCAGTGCAAAAATTGCGAAATCATTTACTAGTTCTATGTCCACAACAGAAGCCTTAAGAAAGGAAAGTTGAAGATCTCTTATTTCTTCCCAATTAACAACGTGCGTATATAAATCAATGTTCATTTTTTCAAGTATAGATCTAATATTTGCAACTGCCAGTTCACTATTCCAACCATAATCGAGATGTACGGCTAACGGCCTCAAGCCTTTTTGTTTAACAAGGTAAGCAACATAAGTGCTATCAACTCCACCACTAACGCCTATTATGCAATCGTAAGGTTTTCTCTCCCCACTTTTTTTTATGTTTTCTATTAATTGCTCAAATTGTTTTGATTTATCGGTTTTATTTGCAACGTTCTTTCTTTTTGAGAGGTAATAATTACTGTAACTGCATACGCCGTTCTCATCAAATGTGATATTCGGATCATCATTCGAATCAAGAATACAATGTGTGCAAGTAATTGTTTGTTTTTTTAGCGTTTTGTCACTCATGTTATTCTTGAGGAAAGATTTAGGAAAGATTTAATAATTG
>CALMND010000450.1 GCA_937868565.1 uncultured Bacteroidota bacterium
TTGTATTTATCTTCTTTTTAAATTAAGGTTTTTCAAATTTTTTGGAATAATAAACTCCCATCCCATTTTACTTTTTTCTTTCTTATTTTCAGTGTTTTTTGCCTTCTCTGTGGGAGTTTCTATTTCCAATTTCGGAACGCTGGTACGCCTAAAAATACCCTGTATTCCGTTCTTTTTATCCAGCCTGGTTATAATGAACGGAATGCTTAATGAAAAAAAGATACCGAAAGCCGATAATGTTATATTACAACCAGCAAAAGGCTAAATTAGTCCATCCATTCGGCGTACCACATTTGAAACATTAACAGGTACCATATTTTGAGCGTGAATTCTTTTTTACCGGAATAAAAATCTCTTACTAATTTTTGAACTGCGTTAGAATTGAAAATACCTTGTGTTTTGATTTTTTGTTCGCTAAGATGAAATTCAATTTGTGGTTTTAGATCTTGTAACAACCAATCTTCCAACGGGATAGTGAAACCCATTTTTGTCCTATCCATTAATTTTTTAGGAATGTAATCATGAACTAATTCTCTAACCATGAATTTTTTCACTCCGTTATGGTATTTAAAATTATCCGGTAAACGGCTGGCCCACTCAATAATTCGGTGATCAAGAAAGGGTTCGCGCGCTTCCAACCCGAAGGCCATGGATGCCCGGTCAACTTTTTGAAGAATATCGTCAGGTAAATAAGTTTGGTAATCAATAGCCATCATATAAGCCAATGGAGAGAAGAACTCCTTCCTTAGTTCACGGCTCGCATAAGCAGTGGAAGGTAATTCAGTTCCCTGATAAAATAATTCGGCGAATTCGTCAGCAGAAAACTGGGTGCTGAGGTTGTGCATTATGTTTTTTGGTGAGGGATCTTGAAGAAGGACTCTAAGCTTATTATAACGGTTATGAAAGTTATACCTGTTTTTTAGCACAGGCAATTTGCTGAACGGAATTTTTTTCATTAAATAGGAGGTTGTATTTCGCAGACTACCGGGGATTGTGTTTAAGAGCGATCCATATTTCATTAAGTAGCTATAACGGTTATAACCTGCAAACACTTCGTCCCCGCCGTCGGCACTTAACGCTACAGTTACATCGCGTCGTGCCATTTTGCAAACTAGCATGGTAGGAATGGCGCTATAATCTCCAAAGGGTTCATCGTAATAATAAGGCAATTTTGGAATCAATTCCAGAGCATCCTTTTGAGTGCAATAGTATTCCTGATGCTCCGTTCCAAGATGATTGGATATTGTTTTAGCGAATGGAGCTTCATCAAGACCTGATTTTTCAATACCAATGGTAAAAGTTTTTATTTTTTTTGCGGTATTTTTTTGGATCAAGGCGGTTAAACAAGTACTATCATAGCCTCCACTTAAAAAAACGCCCACAGGCACGTCCGAGACCAAGCGGTACTCAAACGCTGAAATTAATATTTTTTCCGTTTCAATTTTAGCTTCCTGAAAAGAGATGTCGAGTTTTTCCTGGTTATAATACGTATAGACGTTCCAGTATTTCTTAAGTTCAGTTTCACAGGATGGAAGACTCAATTTCAAATAAGTCCCAGGTTCAAGCTTATAGCAGTTTTTAAAAATGCAGTGGGGAGCTGGAACGTTACCAAATTGCATAAATGCTGCTAACGAATTTAAATTAATTTCTTTTTTAAAACCCGGGTGTACGTGGAACGCCTTAAGTTCTGAAGCAAATAGAAATAAATGTTCGGTTTGATAGTAATAAAATGGTTTTATTCCGGTTCTATCGCGACAGCAAACAAGTTCCTGCTTGTCGGAGTCATAAATAACAAAAGCGAACATACCCACAAATCTAGAAAGACAATCAGTTCCCCATTCTTTATATGCGTGTAAAATCACTTCTGTATCTGAATGGCTTAAGAAAACATGATTAAGTTTCTCAAGTTCCGTTTTTATTTCTTTGAAATTGTATATTTCCCCATTAAACGTTATTGTTAAATTCAGGAGCTGCATGGGTTGTTTCCCTGCAGAACTTAAGTCAATAATAGATAATCTTCGGTGTGCGAGACCTATTTGGGAATTCAAGGTTTCTATAAAACTTGCACCACTGCCGTCAGGTCCTCTATGTATAAGGGTATCTGACATTTTTCTGAGCAGAGTTTCATTGGAATTTTTACTAAAATCAACAAAACCTGAAATGCCGCACATAAGAAATTGTTTAAATGGTTTATAAATTACTTAAGGACTATTTAACACCGTTGCTTTATTCGTGTAACGTTTATGTAATGCCTCCGATTTAATTTTTAAAGGGTGTTTGCGCACATAAAATTTTACGCTGAGCAAAAGAAAAGCCAACGGAAGAGTGTACATAATCAGATATGCTACCAGATGAAAAAGTATCATATTTTTAGCAGGCATTTTGTTTGGGGCACCATAGTAGTGTTTTTCAAGTATCTTAAGAAAAACAGCTTTAGAAATTTTCGATTCGTAGGCCAGATATAAAGTGTCTTTGTTTTCTAGATAATAGTCAAGGCTTTGATGATCTCGAATTAGTCTATTCCATACTGGCTCTTTACTTACATCATACAGATGCCAAAATCCCCCGTATTTTACTTCACAAACAAAGTGCCCCGGGCCCTGTATATACCCGAGACCAACAGTTCTGAAATTTATTTTTTTCTCTCCCAAGGCTGCTATGAAAACAATTGTTTGCTGGCTGCATAATCCTTTGTCATGTTTCAAAATGTCATTTGTGATTACAATGGAGGACATGTGCGACCAAATAAGTTTGCCGCATAGATACGCTATCCAGTTTTCGGATAAGGAATAATCGGAAGTATTAAAGTAAAATCGTCTTTTAACCACATCACTAAGCGTTGAAACATAACTTGCCGTATCATTCAGTCCTTTTTTGTGATTTTTTTTGTATAGCTCATCTGTATAATGTACAATCTTGTCAACCGAGTTTAATTTAGCAAGCTCTTTGTTAAACAGTTCATTTTTGGCTGCTATGGGTTCTTCCTCATGAAATAAATCCACTATTAAGGGCGAAAAGGATACTGCAAAAAGAAGAAAGAAAAAAATATCTAGTTTATCTTTAAGAAAATTAATCACTTATGCGCGCCTTAATTGAAATTTATGTTGTTTAGTCATTAAAAATAGGGTTTTATTTAATAGTATTAAAGGCTTTTTAATCTAAAAATTAAGATTTTAGTCCAAATATATTTCCTAAGTGAGCCTGGGTAGTTCGTCATTGCGTTGTAGCCACATAACTATAAATTGCCTTGGAGTTTTTAATTTTTAAGCAGACGTGTGAAAAAAAGTTTCAATAAAACAAGTGGCGCGCAAAAAAAAGATTTAAGAAGGTAGGTAACGGCTGCAAGCTTATTATTTATTCTCCAGTTTGCGCCGAAAAGCATGAAGTACCCCTGAGATAAACTTTGACTTTTGATTTCGGCAGGGATTAACTCGCTCTTTATTAGTTCGATATAATATTGTGCATTGTCCAGGACCAGTTTTTCTGTTAATTGGTGCGACATGCTGGTATCACTAATCCGATAAAGTAATTTACCGCTTTTCTTGCTTATATCCGATTTTCCATAACGCGAACATAATAAGATAAAATATTTATCGGCTGTGCTGGATAGGTTTTCATTAAAATTAAGGTTGTTTTGCGAAAGAAATTTTTTTCTAAAGAGATAATTGGAAGGGCAGGTAATCACTTCCTGATTATATAAAAGTATTTCATGAATGGCATTTGCGGAAGTGCCCCTGAAATATCCGGGTAATAGATTTTCGTTTTTAAATTTAACTACTTCGCCACAGACAAAATCTACGTTTTCGTTTTCTTTGAGAAAACTGAGTCTTGAATCTAGAAAGTGTGGCTCCATTTTATCATCTGCATCAAAAAAAACAAGATATTCACCCTTAGCTAATTTTAATCCCTCGTTTCTTGCTTTGGAAACGCCGGAATTATTTTGATAATGATAATGGATGCGCGATTCATTAATAGAAAGAACATTGGATTTGGTATCATCTGTACTTCCATCATCTATTAGAATAATTTCGAAATTGACGTTGTTTTGTTGCAGAATACTGTGAAGTGTTTCCTCAATATAGCTGGCCCCATTGTAACACGGAATAATTATGGAAATTAATTCATTGTGAATTGCTATTTCCGGCATATTGCAAAAAAAGTTTTACAATTTAATAGTTCTCTTTGTTCGCTCGTAATATCGTAGTCTGTTGGTGAGGGGTACATATCTTTCCCAATAATGGCTTTCATAATTCTATTTTGGAGTGAAATTGGCATTTTACGGATTCCCCTTAAATAGAGCATATTTTCAATCAATTGCCCGATTGAATTTTTGAGAGAAGTTTGCTGGTATCGAATGTATCTTTGGCCGAATATTGCTGTTTCACTAAAAACTTCCTTTAAAATGGTTTTTAGCTCTTCGTACGTAAATTCCTGGGTGTGGTAAGGGTTGAGTACTTTACCCATAGGGCTATTCACGACAATGTTAGGTGTAGAAATAATGGCAACGCCCCCATCTTTTAACGTTCTCTTAAATTCAAAAAGCATTTCTCTGTATTTTAAAGTATGCTCAATGGTCTCAAAAGATACAATTAAATCAAAATAGCCATCTGAATACGGAATCTGTGTGCCATCAATTTTTTCGAAACGCAGATTGGATTTGTTTTTAAATGCTGATTTGCAATAAGTAATGGACTCATCCGAAATATCACCACCTATGACATCGCCATGTGTTTTTTCACTAAGCAAATAACTTCCAAAACCATTGCCACAAGCTATATCCAATACTTTGTCTGCTGGTGACATGTGTTTTAATGCTAAATGATAACGATGAACGTGTTCGCCCCACCAGGGCGAGTTTTCGGTATGGTCTTGTCTTTCGGATGCCATTAGTTATTTAATAGTTCTTTGTATAAATTTAATACTTCGCCTGCATTTCGAGCGTCGAATCTTGAAACAACTTCTTCTTTTAGCTTTTTACCCATGTTTTTTATTTTTCCAGGGTTATTGTATGCATCAACTATAATCTCTCTCAAATGTTCAGCACTGTCGGTTGTTGGAATCAAATAGCTGTTTTCTCCATCTTTTATATAGTCATCATAGTCACCTACATTTTTACTAGCTGCTATAGGCTTTTCAAACAGCGACATTTCCTTCGCTGCACTATTGCTTGCGTCAGTTAAAGAAGGTTGTATTAGCATATCGCAAGCTGCCATATAGTTGACAAAATCAGTGCGATAGCCTAGCAGGATTATAGAAGCCGTCAGGTTATTTTCGGTGATGTACCTGTCTAAATTTTCTTTTTCAGGACCGGTATCTAATGCTAATAATTTAATGTCGTAACCTTTTAAAAGCAACTCTTTAATAACCGGGAAAACAATATGGTGGCGTTTTAGTCGGATTAAGCGCGAAACCATGAGGAGCCTGAGTTTGCATGGGTATTGCGTTTTAATTTTTTCAACTTCCGCTAAGTCTGGTTTCCCATATTGTGAAAAGTCATAAATGTAAGGGATAATTCTTAGTTTATTTTCATTTACTTTTTCGTAACGTAGCATACCGTTATATACTCCCCTGGAAGGAACGACTATTATCTTAGCCAGGCGATTAATAATTTTGTCCATAAGCGATTCGTTAGCGTTAACATTAATATTTTCGTTTGTCTGATGAACAGATTGTAAATGATGTCTGAAAATTATCACTCTCGCAGTTATAAAGTATTGCGCAAAAATGGAAACAAAATTAACTGGTTGCAAATGCGAAAAAACGCTATTAATTTTATTGTTGCGGCAAAAGCGAATTAAAAGAATAATTTGTTTAAGATAATTTAAGAGGCCATTTCCTCTAATGTTTAATGATTGAGTGCGTATCCCAACGGATTCGAGGTACTGGTGCAAATCTCCTTTACTACTGCTTGTTAGTAAAATTACATCATATCCCATTTTCCTTAGCTCCAACATGGATGTTTCTATCGCAATCGTTCTTTTGTTGGGCGGGTAGAAGAAAAGTATTTTCCTGATCTCTGTCATTTAACGCTGTACATCAGAAATTTTCAAGTCAGCACATATTTTCTCAAAGGTTTTTTGATAACAGAGTAGGGCATCTTCTTCATTATAATTTAATGTTGCTATTCTGCTTTTGTCGGACAAAGTTTGTTTTTCCTGTTTGGAAAGATTGAAATACCAGATTATTCTCTCAGCAATTTGGGACGTGTTAAGTGGTACAATTAGTTTAACATCCACTTTTTCTACAATTTCTTTGGTACCCGTCCATTCAGAAACCATGGTAGGTATACCGGCTGCCATCGTTTCAATTGTGGAAGTCGGAAACGCGTCTCCGCGAGAACAATGGAGGCATAAGGAGGATAAGGAGAAATAAGACAAATAGGACTCGAGATTATTTTGTAAACCGACAAAATGAATGGCAGATGCGGCTCCCTTAGGAAATGTTTGCAAAAGCCTTTTTTGGGTGTCAAGTCCCCAATTTCCTATAATATAAAGTTGGATCTTGTTATTGGATTCAAATGCTTGTTTAAAACTTTCAATCATAATATCAAGTCCCTTATAATATTGACGAAAATTTGCGGGTCCATTTGCAATTACCAGAATATTATTTTTATCAAAATCGGGGACGAGTGTTTTTAATTTTGAAGTTCTTTCTTTTTGGGGGCCAAGAAATGTAGTATAGACTGGTGGACATTTTTCTTTTAAGAGAATTTTTGAAAGTTGCTCCGCCATTTTTCCTTCACATATAAGTGCATCGTAGTTTCTTAAGGCTAATTTGTGCAGCAGAAGATTAAACGTGGAAAATTTACCGGCGTACATGAAATAAAGGGTGTGGCTTCCAAGATGAACAATTGTTTTTTGTCTTTTTGTTAATAGCCCAAGCATCTTCATAATTGGGTAAGTAAGGTGAAGGTTGTCCACCAAAAGAACATCGTATTTTCTTTTGTTCTTAAATAGCAGTGCGTTTGTGAACCATGCAAATAAATTGAATATAGTTCCTCTGTTCTTGTCTTGCCATCTCAGAGGTTCATCTACGTATCTAAATTCCTGAGTAATAGCCTTGGCGAAAGCACTATGAACAGGATGCGCAGAGGGCCTTCCATGTAAATATAAAGTCAATGATTTTTTAGTCTTTTCTTCCAACATATATAAATGTGTTACCCCAATTTTTATTTAGGGAACATAGAACAATGCTACATTTTGCGATTATTGCTTTAACCTTTTCGACTATTCCTCTTGCGTCCCTTATTGATTCGGGGTAGGGCCAGGTATTCTCAACAACTTTAAATAACTCCGTTTTTAAAACGTGTCGTTTAAAGAACTCCAATTGATTAGAATGATTGGAGAAAAATATATGAGTGGGCGCGTGCGCAGTTGTGTAGTTTTTGTTGAGCGCTAGACGCACTTTAAAGTACATCCATTTGAACTTGTTTACCAGACTTGTATTCATCTCAAGAGGACCTTCTATCAGAACAATTCCACCGGGTTTCAGTTTTTTTAACAGGCGGCTAAATTCCTGCCGAGGATTTGTAAAATGTTCTAAAACGTTACTCATAAATATAATATCGTAAACCATTTCGTCCTCAAAAAATTCAACTACTGTTTGAAACAAAACCTGGGGTATTTCGTTTTTTAAATTCTTAACCTGAGTTTCTGAAAATTCAACGCCATTTATTTTAAGATCATGCTGTAAGGCATTGTATATAAATCGTCCGTTTCCGCATCCAAAATCGACTATTGTTTTGTGTTTACCTTCGTTCATCAACGTCGTGAAAAGAAATTTGTAGCTAAAGCGTAAACCCGGTAGTTTTTGATCCGCATCCGTTAGTTCCTTGGAAACTCCCTGCTGGTATGACGGAGGGTACATTTTTTCCAGATCGGTTTCGCTCGGAATAGGATTTATGCTTACCAGAAGGCAGGATTCACACCTAAAATAGTTAAATTCCTTGTCATTAAAGACGTTTTTAGGTAGTTTAAAGGGTTTTATAGAGAGGGAACTACAAAACAAACAAGAATTATTCACTAGCAAAAGTATAATCGTAAATTTACGAATTAAAATTTATTCTCAAAAAATCGGAAAAATGACGACCATACATTTTAAGGGGTTAAATGGTATGCGAGCGATTGCTGCGATAACTGTTATTATTGCGCACATTAACATCCATCTCAATCTATTTGGTTTAGAGTTATTAGCGACTTCTGATTTGGCGGGTTTTGGTGTAAGTATTTTTTTTACGCTGAGCGGTTTCTTAATCACGTATTTATTACTCAAAGAGCAAGAGCAATTCAATAGGATTAATATCGCTAAATTTTATATCCGTCGTGCGCTTAGAATCTGGCCATTGTATTTTTTTTATATCGTGTTAGTTTTATTAATTGTTAGGCCAAATTTTACTCCAACTGTGCTTGGGGAGTATTTGGTTTTTGCACCCAACATACCCTACGTTTTTTCTAGTGAAATAAAATTCATTGGTCATTATTGGTCGTTGGGAGTTGAAGAGCAATTTTATTTCTTTTGGCCACTTTTTTTCTTGTTCTCCAAAAACTTACAAAGAAGCGTATTTGTTTTCCTTGTAGCGTTTATGGGTTTAAAATTGTTTTTGAACCTTTACTATGGTAGCTACTCCGAGCCATATACTTTTATTTATGTAACGCGATTTAGTTGCATGGCAATTGGTGCATTGGGCGCGTGCTTTTTCTTTAATAATCATAAAGTACTCAAAATAATAAATACCGTTTATTTTGAAGTTACGTCATGGTATATTTTATTACTCGTTACAATTAGTAAATTCCACCTATTTTCTCTGATTGACCATGAAATAATATCGTTAGTAACTTTAGTCATTATTTTAAGGCAGGTGTCGGAGAACCGGCTGATTTCTCTGGATAATAAAGTTCTTATGTATTTGGGAAAAATCTCTTTTGGAATGTATGTATTTCATCCATTGGTCATTTATCTTTTGAGTTTGTTTTTAAATAATGTTCGATTATGTGAATCATGGAAACACGTCACTATTTATTTTTCCGTTTTAGTATGCACAATTCTAATTTCGCACCTATCGAACAAATATATGGAGAGTTATTTCTTAAGACTCAAAACAAGGTTTAGTCTGATTAAAAGTGAAACGTAATACCAACACTAAAGAACTGACTTCCTTATGATTTTTTCATAAAGTAGTTCATTTGGCAAAGCAATATTTTCACTTCCATATTTTTCGGCAATTGTTTTCCTGGCATTGTGTCCCAAAAACTCGCGAAGCTCTGAGTCCGCTAGTAAAAGCGATATTTTTTTTGCGAGGTCATCGGCATTTCCACATTCAAAAACAAGACCATTAATATTGTCTTTCACAACGGATGTTAATTCAGGAATACTTGATACAATAACAGGCAAACCCATTGCCATTTTTTCAAGCAGGGCAATGGGTAACCCTTCTTTGTGAGAAGGAAAAACGGCAAAATCACAGGTGCTTAAAATTTCAGTAATGTTATTTTTTGGTCCCGTAAAAACAATAGATTTATCGGGTACTAATTTAGCTGCAAGTCGTTGCATTTCGCCATTTAATTCATCTGGTCCTACCAAGATTAATTTCTTTTTTATAGAATCATTTAACTTACTCCAGGCGACAATTAATTCACTATGCGCTTTAGGTGCACCAATTCTTGCTACATAAACTATCGAAATAAAGTCGCTGGTTTTTTTTGAAAGAGGATGAAATAATTTCAGGTTGAGTTTATTTTCAATCAAGGCCAATATTTTATCGCTTCCAAGAAGTTTATACTGAATGATTTCATCGTACGTGCTTTGTGAAACCGCTACGATGTGATACTTGTGAAATGTTTTACGGAAAATATAACCTAACAGTTTCAGGGAAAAACCGCCTGGATTAAGACGAAGGAGATGCTGTGTATATACCAGTTCACAGTTTGTTTTTTTTTGAACGAGTATACCCAGATTCAATTCTCTTGGATGTATATGTAAATGCAAAATAGTGGGCTTTTCAGTAACAAGCGCATCAATTATTTGGGCGCCTTTCGCCGCTATTTCCT
>CALMND010000451.1 GCA_937868565.1 uncultured Bacteroidota bacterium
CCCAATTCCAATTTAAAGTGACCACCTGATTCCAATTCAAAATGACCACCTAATTCCGGAGCAAAATGACCACCTCCATTTTTCATTAAAAACTACTTTTTTTCATCTGTTAATTAGTATTCAAATATAATTAATATTACCCTTTGTTTATACCTCTTTTCTTTCTCATAGATTCTCCATGCAATTCGAGTCGGTGGGCTTGATGTATAAGCCTGTCCAAAATTGCGTCAGCTATAGTTTTTTCACCAATTATATCATACCAACCTTGCACTGGGATTTGTGATGTTACAATTATAGAACCGTTATTATGTCTGTCTTCAATAATCTCCAAAAGGGTAATTCGATTGTGACTATCTAATGCTTGGAGTCCAAAATCGTCAAGTATAATAACGTCTTGTCTTTCAATTTTGGCAAGCTCTCTGAGGTAAGAACCATCTGCTTTGGCCATTTTTAATTTAGCAAATAACTTGGAAGTATTAAAATAACTCACTTTAAATCCTTGTATACAGGCTTGATAACCTAATGCTGTACCTAAATAACTCTTACCTACACCTGTACTTCCCGTGATTAAGATGTTTTCATTTTTTTCTACAAATTCACATTCTGCCAGACGCAGAACCATGTTTCTATCAAGATTACGGGACTCATCAAAATTGACACTTTCAATATTTGATTTGTAATGGAATCGGGCATTCTTTATACTGCGTTCAATACGACGATTGTGCCTTTCGTCCCACTCCGCATCAATAATCATCGATACAAACTGATCGAGTGTGTAGTGGTCTGTTTTCCCGCTTTCAATGGCTGTTTTAAAAGCATTAAACATGCCATAAAGCTTCATTTGTTTCATTTTTGTTACTGTGGATTCATTCATGTTCTCAAGATTTAATTTAGTTATAATAATGTTTTCCTCTTATGTTACCGTGATTCGGGAGTTCTTGTTCGGCTTCTTGTTCAAAATCAATATGGTCTAAGTTGTTTTCTAAAATATTTTGTATGGTCTTAAAATTGTAAATTCTAAAATCAAGTGCCCGTTTACAGGCATTTATTAATCGTTGCTTACCTACCTTCTTTTCGAAGTTTAGTATCCCTAAACAACTTTTATAAGCCTGTTCAGGATGATTTCTGCTTTCGATTATCTGCATTATATATTCTCCTACTGATTCATCAATACTACTTGCCCAATCAATAAATCGAGCAGCGCTCCATTGGGCTACAAACTGATGTGTACTGGCTAAATGCTCTGGGGTTGTGGTATAGACATAAGGTTTGTAATTTCGCTGATGGACAGCTATTCGATTGTATTTATAATAGATCTCTACGGTTGATTTGGTATACAAGAGTTTCGCTTTTTTCTTTACATATTGGTACGGAACACTGTAATAATTTTTGTCTTGACTTAACTGGACATGTCCGTTTTGCATTACCGTTGCAAAAGATTGGTATTTGATTTCAAAGCGTTCTTGTGGTAGTGGGCGCAGTTTTTGTTTCTCATCTTCTAAAAACAATTCTTTTCGAGAGTAAGGACGCCCAGTGAGTTTTCGACTGTTATGAGTGTCTAATAAATCCCATACCTGCTGGTTTAATTCTTCCAAAGAAAAGAATTTGGTTTCTTTTAATGTTACATAAATCCTTCGGTACAATATCTTGACAGCCCCTTCAACTAATGACTTATCCCTTGGTTTATAAGCCCTGGCTGGCAAGATTGTAGTTTCGTAATGTTCCGCTAAATCGGCCAGAGTTTCATTAATTGTTGGCTCAAAACGACTGCTTTTTATTACTGCAGATTTTAAATTATCCGGGACAATTGCCGCAGGAGTACCGTCAAAAAAACGCATGGCATTTTCTACCGAAGTGACAAAATCTTCCTTTTGCTGGCTCATGGAAGCTTCGGCATACGTGTATTGACTGGCTCCCAATATGGCCACAAAAAATTGTACTTCTTTGATTTCACCCGTGTCGTTATCAATAATGGAGAGTGTTTTTCCGGCATAATCCACATACATTTTATCACCGGATTTGTGATGCATATGCATTACTGGATTGACTCGTTTACTCCATACTTTGTAATGATGAGCAAATTGCGAACTCCTGTAACCATCAGGGTTTATGGCAATATATTGTTCCCACATATGTTGTATGGTAACGCCAACTTTTTTTAGTTCACGTTCCATTTTAGGGAAAAAATTATGGAGTGTCTGCAATTTGGGATTAATTGATTCCACAGTAGGCTGTGAAAACAAAAGTTCTAGTTCTGCATCTGTTTTTTTATCAATTAATTCAAAGCTTAATCCGAGAACTTCAAATAAAGAAATATACTTCTTTACCGTATTTCTGGAAAGGTATAAGTAGCTACTTATAAACAACTTACTCTTTCCATCACAATAGAATTTAATTACTTTTCTAATTTTACTCATGTCTGTTATTTTGTTTGCCATAAT
>CALMND010000452.1 GCA_937868565.1 uncultured Bacteroidota bacterium
CTCATCAGGTACTTATTCGAAACCTTTTGAATATCACCAATGTGATTAAAACGCGGGCCTTTTGGGTCGAAACGATAAAAGAGGCTTGTATAAGAACACATCAATGAAAAGCTCAACGATTTTTCTACTATAAAATTAACTGAGAATTCAGGTTGAATGTAAGGTGCTTGAAAGTTTTTGGAAACAAAAGGTTGATTGGAGAGTGAACTATCAAGATTCACATTAATGTATCCTGCCAACATATACCCCACATTGGCAGCATACGATAAATAAATCGTTTCCGATTTAAACTGATCATAACCCAATTTTAAAAAACCACTGTTGCCTGATAAACGCGTGTTGTAGGGTAGAGAAGCATTAAAGTAAATAAACTTGAATAAATCATTGTTCTTAAACAAAGTGTTTTGGTAACCAAGGCCCGCATAAAAATTACTGAACAATCTGAAATTGGTGCTTACATTTGCTTCGTATAAACCATTAAATGCCGTTCGAAATTGGTTGCTGCTAATTGGTTTCGCAATTCCAATATTTCCTCGCACCGTGAAGTTGGCGTTTTTTTTCTGCCCGCTCTGCCCGAGAAAAAAAGAGCTGATCGAAACAAACAGGAGTATGAGAAATTTTTTCATTAACTCTTTAAAGATAGAGGTTTATAGCTTAAATAAAAAAACCGTTGGTTTTTATTACTCAACGGCTTTTAAAGTTCCACTTTTTTATCTTTTAATGCTGTTCCAATAATTTACTTTTATGTTTGGTAATTTGCGTCTTAAGCGCTTCGCAAGCTAAATCCGTTGCTTCCTCAAAACTGGCACACTGCTTTTTAGCAAAAAATTCGTGCCCCTTACCCAGCATTTTTATTTCAGATATTTTATTCTCGCTTGTGCTGCTCTTGTCAAGGCGAAGTGTAATTTCACTATTGATAATGCCGTCATAGAACGTATTCAGTTTCTCAACTTTTTCATTTACAAAATTCAGCAACTTTCTGTCTGCATTAAAATGCACCGATTGGATGTTGATTGTCATAACTTTTTCCTCCTTTTTTTAATTGCCCGATCTAGGATGGGCCTGGTTATACGATTTTTTTAATTTTTCTATAGTATTGTGGGTATAAATTTGAGTAGCCGATAAACTTGTATGCCCCAGTAGTTCTTTTACAGCATTAATATCTGCGCCATTGTTGAGCAAATGAGTAGCGAAAGTGTGTCTTAAAACATGAGGGCTTTTCTTCTTATTGGTGGTAACCTGTCCGAGTATTTTTTTCACGGTGGTGCTAACATTTTGCGGACTCAAGGGCTTATCTTTCATACTCACCAGCAAATAGGAACTCTTCAAATTTGTGCTTTGTTTTACGACAAAATACGTTTCCAGGTTTCGTTTCAAATTCAGGCTAAAGGGAATTATTCTTTCTTTGTTTCTTTTACCCAGAACCTTAAGTTGCAAATTATACATGTCCACATCACTTTCCTTCAAATTAATAATCTCCGCACGTCGAATACCAGTTTGATACAAAATATCGAACATCAACTTATCTCTTTGCCCTTCAAAACCAGACTCAAACTCAATAGAAAACAGTTTCTCCATTTGCCCTTCATCTACAAAAACAGGGAGCCGTTTCGGCTTCTTTGGCCCTTGAATTTTTTGGCAGGGATTAGTCTCAATTATTCGGTGCTTAAGCAGATATTTAAAAAGGGACTTTAAGGTGCTGATCTTGCGGTTCACACTTACAGGTGATAATCCCGAATCAATCATAGAGGCAATAAACGACCGAATATGTTGGTAGCTTATCTGAGATAATTTAGGCTCTGGGAGCTCATCATTCAAAAAAGTAAAAAACTGATTTATGTCTGAACGATAACTTTTAACTGTTAATGGACTAAACCGTTTCTGGAGGTTTAAGTAGGAAAAGAAACCGTTAACAGCAACCTCAACCATATAAAACAAAAAATCCTAACCGAAATTATACATTTCCGATCAGGATTCCAATTAAATAATCTTAAAACAGGGTTCCCCTTATTTTTCTATAGCTCCTATTTGCAATTTTTGCTTATAGGCTGCCTTAATTACAGTTTCACGACGACGAACAGACGGCTTGGTAAATTTAGAACGATTACGAAGTTCCTTTACTACGCCGGTCTTTTCAAATTTCTTCTTATACTTTTTAAGCGCTTTTTCAATATTGTCGCCTTCTTTTATTTGAACTATCAACATGTTTGTTTCTTTATTTAAATTTAGAGGGGCAAATATAGAGCTTTTTTCATATTAAACCCAAATAATTTAGTCAATTTTGAGCTATGTTAGGCGCATAAAGGCTAAATTTGAGACTTGCAAGCCAATTTATGAAGAAAGATAGTTTCCCCCGGTTTAAAAACCTTATTAAAAATTCGAAAAATCTAATCATTGTAACCCATTGGAACCCAGATGGAGACGCAGTTGGTAGCAGCCTGGCTCTTTGGCATTTTTTGACCCAAATTGGGAAAAAGGTTACAGTTATCATCCCCAATTCAACTCCCGAGTTCCTTAACTGGATGCCTGGAAGCAAGAAAATGGTCAATTTTGAACAAAATACCTTAAAAGCCGCGAAACTAATCGATTCTGCAGACCTGATTTTTACTCTGGATTTTAATAATTTTAAGCGTTTGGAAAAGCTTGGGCTTTTGCTCGAAAAAAGCAAATCAACTAAAGTATTAATAGATCACCATCAACAACCAGACAGTTATGCCAGTTATAGTTTTTATGATGTTGCGGCCTGCAGCACATGTGAGTTAATATACGACTTTATAATTGGCTTAGGTGGCAAAAAACTAATAGATAAAAAAATTGCCGCTTGCCTTTATACGGGCTTGATGACTGATACAGGTTCTTTTAAATACCCAAGTGTGAACACTCGCACCCACTTTATTATTTCTGAAATTTTAAAAACAGGAATTATTCCAAATGAAATTCACAGTGCTGTTTATGATAATTATAGTTTCAATCGCATTAAATTATTAGGCTACGCACTGAGTGAAAAAATGAGAATAATTGATGGTTACCCAATTGCGTATTTCACTTTCAGCGAAAAGGAATTAGACCATTTTAGCTACGAAAAAGGAGATTTGGAAGGCATCGTCAATTATCCTTTTTCAATAAAAGGGATTAAAGTGTGCGCTCTCTTTAATGAGAGTGGCGGTCACGTGAAAATTTCTTTGAGGAGCAAGGGAAAAATTGACATGAATACTTTCGCACGCGCTCATTTCAATGGTGGTGGACATATTAACGCTGCCGGTGGGAAAAGTATGGAGAGTTTGGTTAGTACAGAAGGTAAATTTATTGAGCTCATTAAAAT
>CALMND010000453.1 GCA_937868565.1 uncultured Bacteroidota bacterium
ATTGAGAGTGTTCGCCTTTCAGTCGAATTAAAAGATCAAATAATTGAGCAGTAGCAACAGCGTCACCCTCGGCCCGATGTCTGCCTTCAATTTCTATACCTAACGACGCACACAAATGCCCCAGGCTGTATGAAATTCTGTTAGGTATTAGTTTTCGGCTAAGTCTAACCGTGCAAAGCGTTTCCCGTTTGTATTTGTATCCCAGGGAATTAAATTCTTCTTTGATAAAGTTATAATCAAAGCTCACATTGTGCGCCACAAAAACACAGCCTTCTGTCATTTCCAAAATTTTGGAAGCAATTTCGTGAAATTTGGGAGCATCGGCAACCATTTGGTTAGTAATGCCTGTGAGCCCTGTAAAATAGGAGCTAATATTGCATTCGGGATTTACAAGACTTGTGAATTTTTCCACAACGCTTAATCCATCATGTTTTAATATGCATATTTCAGTAATTCGCCCTCTTCTAAATTCAAATTTTCCTCCACAGGTTTCTATGTCAATTATTGCAAACATACTTATCTGCTCTAAAAATAAACCTTAATAATGAGGGATAAAAAAAATGCTATAAATGATAGCAATTTTGTGTTGCAACGGGTCTTAAAAAAATAAAGTGCGGGAACACATACCCGCACTTTAATTGAAACGGAAAAAACCCATTAATTCCGACTCACTTTATGTCTATAGATAGACACAATTTAACCTTGGACAAAATTAATTCATCAAGAGTCTAATGTCAAGTTATTTTCGCATATTTTTCAAGTAATTGACAATAGATTAAATCGTGACCATAAGTGAGCTAAATCTTTTAGCTATGCTTTTGCTTACATGGCCTCGCCTAATATTTTAAATTGGTTGATTTTCGATAGGTATTTTGTTCTTGGTTAACCATATCGTTCCAAGTTCAGTCAACCTTTTTAAATGCGGGAATGCAAAAACAATTAATTTAGCGATTGGCTGGTATACATCATAAACACTAAAAAAGGAGACCCATTCAGTCTTCCCATTTCGCGAAAACACATTAAATATTATCTGTTCCAGTTAAGAAAATCTTCCTTTCGAAAGCAAATCGAATCATACAATTGAAGAAGTTTTATTAGTGGTTCAATAGAGCCAGCATGAAATTGTATGAATGAGCATTTAATATACACTTATCAATACTTTAAACGCGTTATGCAATTGGGTTAAATAAAATTGTAAATTAGTAGCGCGCTTGTGTTAGATAAATTTCTGAATTTTTACAGTCATGAGGAAGAGTTTAACTAAACTTTATTTATTTGTTTATTTATTAGTCAACATCCATTCGTTTGGTCAAGTTATTTATAACGCTTATGCGAGAGTTACCGCAGTGACAAGTAGCACTTTGCTAACTGTCTCCAACCCTAATGAAACGAATCATACGTTTACTGTTGGCGGTCAGGTAATAGTGATGCAAATGCAGGACAATGTAATAGGAACTAATACAACGAACGCGACCACATTTGGAAATTTAGGTGCTATAGCAAATGCTGGGAGTTATGAAGTAAGAACGATTTCGGTAGTGAACAGAAGCGCTGGTACGGCTACCAGTATAGGCTTGAGTTCTGCTCTATCAAATGTTTATAACACAGGAGCAAATTCAAAAGTTCAGGTCATAACTTTCAGAAGGCTTAGCGCAACAGCATTTACTTCAACCGCGTCAATTACTGGCGCGGCATGGAACGGCAGTATTGGTGGGGTCATTGCTCTTGATGTAGGCACCGATTTTACTCTTAGTCATAGCATTACAGCTAATGGCATAGGTTTTAGGGGGGGCGCTGTCTCACGTAACTATTATGGCGGGGTTGCAACATGCAGTACACTTAGTCCGGTTACGTCTTCAACTCGCTGTGGGGTAAAGGGAGAAGGAATATTCGCCGTTACATCAGCAACACAAACCTCAGGCACGGCAAAAGTATTAAATGGCGGCGGTGGTGGTGGGCAGGATATTAACGGCGGTGGTGGCGGTGGTGGAAACTATACAACGGGAGGCATTGGAGGTCCAGGTTGGAATGGAAGTGCGGGTGGTTGCACTCCGAGCGCGGCTGGTACTGGTGGCATTTCCCTTTCTGCATCGATAGGTCCAAGTCGCGTATTTATGGGTGGCGGCGGGGGCGGTGGGCAACAAAATGACGGTTTAGGCTCGGCGGGGGCAAATGGCGGCGGTATTATCCTGCTAAAAGCCAATAGACTTATCACAGGAGGTTGCGCTTTTAATCCCACTATAACCGCTAACGGAAATAGTTCGGGGAACGTCGGTAATGATGGTGCGGGTGGTGGTGGTGCAGGTGGTAGTATTGTTTTACAAATAGCCTCTTATTCAGTAAGTGCTGCTTGCCCTCTGGTGGTAAGAGCTAACGGTGGTAACGGAGGAAGTGTTTCAGATGCCGCGGTTCATGCAGGTGGAGGAGCTGGAGCCCAGGGTGTTATTATTTATTCTATTGCTCAACCAACTACTAATATTACCACTCAAACCAATAACGGAACCCCCGGTTGTAACAACAGTGGGTGCAGCAGTAGCGGTGGTAGTGCCAGTGGTTCCAATAATAGTGGCATTGTCGCAAGTTCGTCTGGGGTTTTGCCCATTTCTTTACTTTATTTTGAGGGAGAAAACCACTTAAATTCCGTGTCTCTAAATTGGTCAACGGCAAGCGAAATAAATACTGATTATTTTATTATCGAACGAAGTGTTGATGGTCATACCTGGCAGGAGATTACAAGAAAAAAAGCAGCCGAAAATACAACAACGCGGCAATATTACAGTGCTGAGGATTTACAACCTTTGCAGGAACTAACGTATTATAAGCTAACCATCGTTGACAAAGATTTGAGTAAAAGTTACGCACCTCTAAAATCTATTGATAGGCGTGTTTCCACAACTCTCGTTTTTTACCCTAACCCAGCTTCTCACGAACTAAATATTATTTCGCCTTGGCCTTTGAGCTTTGTTAATTTTGAATTGACAGACAGCAGAGGTGTGAACTTGAGAGTCAAAGTAAAAGAAGCTGAAGGCAACAGAATGACTCTTGACCTATCGGATTTTTTGCCAGGTTTTTATTTTATTTGCGCTTCGAATCCCTTTGGTTTTAAGCAAACTAGTAAAATAATAATACGTTAATAAGATGTCTTATTTTCTGGTTAAATTTATCTAATGTCTTTGTTATAGGTTTGTTTGGTTCAATTTATCAGGTGTCTAAATAAAACCAATTGGAGACGGTCTCTTTTGGATCTCTAACAGAGCTAGTCCTGTTATCCTTAAGAAATACAGTTTTTGAGATTTAAACAACCGCAATAATAAAAACAACTTATAGTTTTGGTATCTAAAATAAAAAAACTAAATTTGATATTACAATAAAAATGTAAATGTTTCGTTATCAACCCAAATAATATCATAGGCATGAAAAAATATAATTTAAGTTTCATTTTTATCGGTTTAGTTTTCTTTATTTCATCCTGTAAAAAAGAGGTGCCGCCG
>CALMND010000454.1 GCA_937868565.1 uncultured Bacteroidota bacterium
AAAATAATTTTCTATTAGGTACTGGCGTTGGGGATGCTAACGACAAGCTTTACAACGCCTACAAGGAGAACGGGCTAACGGGAGCCCTCGAACATCATCTAAATGCACATAGTCAGTATTTCCAATCATTTATTGGAATGGGGGCCATTGGTTTTGTTATTTTACTATTCCTCACTTTAGGTAAAATGATTAACGCTTTTTGGAAAAAGAATTTTTTACTATTCGTTTTTTCACTCTTAATCATTCTGAATTTTAGCGTGGAGAGTATGCTGCAAACTGCAGCCGGAGTTCTCTTTATAGCTTGTTTCTTTTGTTGATTGAATGTAACGGACAGTAAAAAATTGTTGAGTGAGTAGGAATTTCCTGACATACATATTTCTTGTATTTTTAAGCGCCCTCCTAGCACAAAAAAAAAATTCTTTTATCTGGCCCTTAGATTCACCAAGAGTTCTCACTGCTAATTATGGGGAACTAAGGCCGAATCACTTTCATGCAGGTTTGGACATTGCCACCAGCGGCCAGATTGGCATGCCGGTTTTCGCAGCCGAGGAAGGCTACGTTTCCCGTGTTAAAGTGAGTTCAACCGGCTATGGCAAGTGTGTTTACATAACACACCCTAATGGATTGGTTACGGTTTACGCACACCTCAATTCTTTTAGCATTAAAATTGACGATGAGGTAAAAAAGGAACAGTATTGGAATCAACTTTTTGAAATAGATTTTAAACCCAAGCCTAAAGCTATCAGGGTGAAGAAAAATGAAATTATTGCCTTATCTGGTAATACCGGGGGATCTACAGGGCCACATTTACATTTTGAAATCAGGGACGAAAAAAAGGAAACGCCTTTTAACCCCTTGTTGTTTTATAAAATGAATGATAATACACCACCGGCTATTCAACAAATAGCATTTTACAATTTGGCAGATACCAACGCACCAAAGTTTTTGAACGCACTAAGGTTACGACGGGGAGACGATGATTTTATGACCATCGAACAAGATTCGATAGTTGTCGAGCAGTCGATTTTAGGCTTGGCCTTCTCTGGTTTCGATAGGTTCACGGAAGGTGGAAGCCCTAATAATATTTATTCCATCGAAATTTTTCTTGACGATAAACCAGTTTATCATCATGAACTGAATAACATCGATTTCGCTGATACCCGTTATATCAATGAATTTACTGAAACTGTTGGAGGTGTTAAGTATCAGAAGTGTTTTTTACCTACTTTATACCCTGAGGGATTTTGTAAATCGGCGGTCAACCGCGGTCGTTTCATTTTGCTTGATAATAATTTTCACACAGTAAAATTCATTGCAAAAGACGAGAGTGGAAATGAAACTAAGTTGAAGTTTACGTTCCGACCAAGGGTATTTAATTTTTTTGCACCTCCTTCCGTAAAGAGTGATTTGTTTGTAAACTGTAATACAGATTTTTTTATCAATAAAAATGGACTTCAAGTCTTCATACCAAAAGGCGCGCTATTTTATTCAACACCTTTGATTTTCGAGAATACTATTGAAACAACCGGAAAATTAATTATTCTCCCAACAGAAGCCAGCGTCAGAACTCAGGCTATTGTTGGTTTTAAAATACCAGATAAATATTTGTACAATAGAACGAAACTTGTCTTAAAAAGTGGTAACTCTCTTTACTCGCCTATTAATCGAGGCGACTCTGTTTTTTATGCGGTGAAAAATTTTGGCTGGTTTCAATTGATGATTGATAACGAAGCTCCGAAAATAAAAACCGCTTTAACTGAAAAAAAATTCAGGAAAATGAAAAATATTAGGTCTTTTAGTTTTCAAATACGCGATAACCTAACTGGTATTTCGAAATACAGTTTAAAATTAAACGGTAAATGGGTGTTGGCAGAATATGACCTTAAATCTGAAACTTTAACTTGCACGTTGGATGATGACTCACCAAAAAAAATTCAAAAATTGAGACTCGATGTTGAAGATAAAGTCGGGAACAAATCGGCACTCGAGTATTCGCTTAATAAATAACCACTTCTACTCATAATTTTTTAATCGTTGGTTTTTCTTTCTTCATAAAGAAAGGGTGCGGAGGGTGTGTAACGCAAGGTTATTTCAAAAGCTCCTCTCCCCATTGAAGAAGGGGAGAGCGACGATAAATTAACATCATAGCTAAAACCAAAAACGTATTGTTCTTTTAATTCAAGTAAAAAGCAGGGAATCACAGCATCCTTGCGTCTTCCATAAATTCCAAATCCGATACAAGTCCGTTTTACAATTCCCGTGTAATGAGCGTTGTCGTTCACATAGTACTTCACGGTTAATCCTGCTGTTGCTTCTACGGTTGAGCCTATAAATTGCCCTTGAAAAGAAGGAACAATAGCCACATTAAAATTGGCTGGCTCATACAGAAAATCGCCATGAACAACGTATTTTCTATAAATTCTGTTTCCAGAATATAAAAAATCTTGCTTCGGTCTTAACAAATGATAAATAGAAAAACCAAGATTTGACCTAAGTTCTGTGTGATTTGCAATCCGCTTTTGTTGCTTGTTGTATGACCAGAGAAATCCGGTAGCGAAATCTGAATAGGCGTAATTAAGATTAGAGAATTTTTCGTCAGAGTTTAGATCAGGACTGTAACCTGAATCAGTGTACTGGTCAGGAAA
>CALMND010000455.1 GCA_937868565.1 uncultured Bacteroidota bacterium
AGTGAAGATTATTTTGGCGAGGTTGGCCGCGGTAAAAACTTGAACGCTCTCGAAAAATGGAATTTTACCGTGAAGCAGAATTTAGGTATCGATAACTTTGAGATGTTTGGGGTTAGTAAACCGAAATAGAGTTTAGCGATGTAACTTGTGAAATCTCTAGCAAACAACTAGCAAAGTGCTACTTACTAAACAAACTATCCACAAATTCAGCGGCATCAAAAACTTGTAAGTCGGTTATTTTTTCACCCACGCCAATATATTTAACGGGGATTTTAAATTGATCCGAAATACCAATAACCACGCCTCCTTTTGCTGTACCGTCTAATTTTGTAACAGCTAAAGCGTTCACATCTGTGGCCGCGGTAAACTGTTTGCATTGCTCAATCGCGTTTTGACCGGTACTGCCATCCAAGACTAATAATACTTCGTGGGGGGCATCGGGCAGCACTTTTTTCATTACATTTTTAATTTTGGTTAATTCGTTCATCAAATTAACTTTATTGTGCAAGCGACCTGCTGTATCGATAATGACTACATCTGCATCCTTCGCTTTGGCGCTACTCAAGGCATCAAACGCTACACTGGCGGGGTCGGCACCCATGCCCTGATGAACAATAGGAACCCCTACTCTTTCACTCCAAATGATTAACTGGTCAACTGCAGCAGCTCTGAAGGTATCTGCCGCTCCTAAAACTACCGACTTGCCGGCTTGCTTAAACTGGTAGGCCATTTTACCGATAGTGGTTGTTTTACCAACACCGTTAACACCTACCACCATTATTACATGTGGTTTATGAGAGAATGACTCAGCAAAATGTGTAGAGTTTATGTTTTTGGAATTTTCCTGAAGCAAGCCTACCACTTCTTCTTTAAGGATTGTATTTAATTCTGAGGTAGTCAGATATTTATCTTTTTTTACTCTTTCTTCAATGCGCTTTATAATGTGTATCGTTGTACCAACACCTACATCACCGGTAATTAGAATTTCTTCAAGTTTATCAAGGACTTCAGAATCGACTGTGCTTTTACCAGCGATCGCCTTGCTTAACTTTCCAAAGAAGCTCTCTTTGGTTTTAGCAAGACCTTGCTCTAAACTCTCCTTATTTTCTTTTGTAAATAGTTTTGAAAAGAAACCCATGTTATAAATCGAATTCTAACTTAACCGTTATACTGGCCGTTTTATATTTCGCTTTAGTGTTAAATGAACCACCCCAGGAATAATCCTCGTTCGAATTCTGTCCCGTTATTTGAAAAATACCCATGCTGGCGTTTTTTAAACTTCCTACAGAACTTTTCGCATTAGCCGAAATTGTTTCTGCCCTTTGGTAGGCATCCTCAGTAGCCTGCTTCAATAATTCAATTTTTAGGTCTTTTAATTTGGTATAATAATAGTCAGGTTCCTGCGCCGTGAACTCAACTCCCTGCTCAATTAATCCGCTTACTTCACTACTCATTCTTTCCACAGTAACAGGATTTTTACTTTCCACGACAACCATTTGTGACAAGCCAAAGCCATCAAATTCAGTACCGCTTACATTGCCCTGGGTATTGTATAAAGTTCTGTAATTTCGGTTAACCTGAACCGTAGTAAACGAAATTTCGTTTTCATTAACACCATGTTTAATCAGGAATTTTTTAACCAAATCATTATCTGACTTTATCTGACGATTGGCCTCGGCCAGCGTTGGGGCGTTACGAATATAAGAGGCGCGCCAAACTATCAAATCACTTGTAAAGTCCCGAGTGCCGAGTCCAGTTACCGAAAGTGTTTGGTGTGACGGATGACTTTTCGTCCAACTTTTCGAAATATTATAAGAGGCTACAACTACCGCCGAAGCGATAAAAAACGAAGCGATGATTTTTGATTTATTCATATTCAAAATAAATTTAACAGGCTTCAAAAAAAAATTCTTTCCGTGTTTGAGGAAAGAATTTTAGTATTACTTATCAATCTTACTACTACTTAGATTTTAGAAAATCCTGTATGTGATCGTTGTGAACTATTTCTTCCTTAAAATTATAAGCTCCTGTTTTAGGAGATTTGTACATTTTAATAACTTTAGTAAAGTCCTTACCCTTACCTGATTTTAATGTTGCAACTACTTTCTTTGCCATAGTGTAGGAATTTTAATCTTATTTAATTTCTTTATGAACTGTCATGCGTTTTAACACTGAGTTGTACTTCTTTAACTCAATACGCTCCGTTGTGTTCTTTTTGTTTTTAGTCGTAATGTAGCGCGAGGTCCCCGGTTTACCGCTATCTTTATGTTCGGTACATTCTAAAATTACCTGTATTCTATTACCTTTTTTTGCCATGATTTTTCGTTGTTAGTGTTACGCCAATATGCCGTTTGCTCTTGCCTCTTTCATACACGCGCTAATTCCTTTAATATTGATGTTTTTTAGCGCCGAAGTTGACACACGAAGAGTAACCCATTCGTTTGTTTCAGGAACAAAAAAACGCTTGCGCTTTAAATTTACTTTAAACTGACGACGGGTCTTGTGATTAGAGAAAGAAACACTGTTTCCACCCATCGCTTTTTTCCCTGTTAATTGACATATACGTGACATAATTCTTATCTTTTAAATAAATCCCCTTAAAAAGGGACGCAAATATACGGGAAGAATATGAAATTACAAAATGAAAGCCGCTAATTTCACGAATTAATGTGTCAAAAGTAAAAAGTGATGGTCGATGGTACAAATGGCGTGGCGAAAATATCATAAAATAGTGACAGTGAACAAAGATTTAGATGGGATTTTGGCCATTTGCAGCTAAAAAACGGAATATTCTGTCGTTTCCCAGCTCTTTTTCGGCTGTTTTTAGATTTATTTCCGGAGCCTTTATGCCATTTTTAAAGAACAATAAGGGATTTTCAATCACCACTACCTCGTCCCATAGTTCTTTTTTTAACAAGCTTTCCAGCAGAATCGCGCCACCTTCAACCAAAACACTTTGAATCCCAAGTTGGTAAAGCCTGTCAGCCACCTCGGTTAATATTCCTTCGCTAAAATCTATTTTCACAAAGCGCAAATACTCGTTTTCCACTTCTTCCTTCAGTGAGTTTAAAATAATTGTCGGAGACTGCTGATTAAACACATTTAAATTCGAAGGTACTTCCAGATTTTTATCTAAAATTACCCTTATTGGATTTTTTCCTCTCACGTGCCTGACAGTAAGGCTTGGATTATCACTTATGACAGTGTTCTTCCCTACCATAATAGCCATATTTTCCGCCCGCAGTTCATGCACCATATTGTTGGCTTCAGGGCCGGTTATTGAATTCTCACTGCGGTTTTTTGGTACCGGCCAGCGACTAATAAAGCCATCGGCAGTTTGTGCCCATTTTAGGATAAAATACGGACGTTTTTTTTCATGAAATGTAAAAAAACGCTTGTTTAATTCTCGCGCTTCTTTTTCCAAAACGCCGGTTACGATTTCAATTCCCGCTTCGCGTAATTTCTTAATTCCGTTACCCGCAACCAAAGAGTTGGGGTCGTTGGAAGCTACTACTACTTTTTTAAAGCCTTTGGCTATTATTAAATCGACACAAGGAGGCGTTTTACCATGATGACTACAGGGTTCGAGGGTGACAAATAAAGTGCATTCTTCGGGTTTATATTTTTCCTGAAGCGATTTAATGGCATTCACCTCGGCATGATGTCCACCAAACTTTTGGTGGTATCCTTCGGCAACAATTTCACCTTCATGAACAATCACGCAACCAACCAAAGGATTGGGCGCAACCTTGGGCCAGCCACGTTGGGCGAGCTCAAGTGCAGACTGCATAAAATTTTCTTCGTTCAAAATTTAAAGTAAATATAAGCAAAGATTTTCCTAAAATTTCCAAAAACATCTATATCATTTCATTCCGGTTACCCATTAAAAGTGAGTCTTCAGGCATAACCAACTCCGGCGTATGTTAGATTAAATCGCTTTTGAGAAAAAGCGTAATATATTTAATTGTTAGCAGGATTTATGATTCGGGATTTGTTTTCCGCACACCACTTGATTGTTGCTTCAACTTAATTGCACAAGGGAAACCCCTTGGTTCCTAAAACTTGGTCTCGGAATTCAAATATAATTAAAAAATAAAGTAGAATTTTGTTTAGAAAACATTAGATAACATACCTATGAGAACTAGATTACTCGCTTTAGCTTTTTTGTTTTTTTACTTAAATTCAACTGCACAACTACCCGATTTTAAAACGGGAATAAGTTTCAGCTATGGTTATAGTCAGCAGGACAAAGAGCTTAATTTAACCTGGGATTTTTTTAATGTGGGCGGAGCCGCTACAAGTAGCTTTACCATTGCCTATATTGCCACACTTGATATGAACATTGGGCCTGAGGACTATTTAATTGGATCTAAATCTTATGGGAGTGCAGTAGCCAACGCTTTTGCAACAGTAACATTTACATATGGTTTTGCGCCGGATGATTTACCATCAGGGTTATATAATTTTGTTGTTTATCTTGACTATGGGAATAAAATAGCAGAGTCAAACGAAAATAATAATATAATCAGTTTTGGTACGTTTAATTTTGTTTCAACACCCACAGGCACTAGTAAATTTCCGAAGGAAGATTCGAACTTGTTCGTTTATCCGAACCCCGCTTCTGACCTGCTGACATTGGATTTTAATAATTTAATCGGAATGGAAAACTTAAACTATAAATTATATAATTTTAGCGGACAAGAGCTCTTATCAGAGAATCTAGAACAAGAAGCCACAGTAACTGAAAAGAAAATATCTGTTACGGACTTGCCAACCGGGATTTACTTTTTGAATTTAAGAACTTCGGGTGAAATAATATCAACTAAGAAGATCGTGATAAAGCGAGACGACTAAATTTTATAACAGTAACGAACTGAGTTTTTATTCATCCTATTTGCCGAGTATTATAGTACTCTTTAGAAGATTGAACAACTTGAGTGTAGGTAAGCAAACTTTTATAACAATTAGCTAGTGGCAGGCAATACGAGCAACAAAAGCGTGCGCTCGTTGTTTAATATTAGAGTAAGCATTGCTAAACTCTGTTATCAACGCAAAAAATTACGAATCTCCGCTCGTATTTTTAATCTAATCTGATTCGCTTTTTATTTCCGCTAATTGCGGGAGTTTGAGTTTGTCTTCTTTACTAATTCCTTCCAGCACTTCAATGTTAATTCCATCCGATAAACCGGTTTTAATAAATCGCTTTTCAAATATTTGATTTCTAGTTTCCACTTCTACAAAAACTTTTTCTTTTTCAAATTGTAGCACACTTTCAGGAACCGCCATTACTTTTTCTTTTTTAGCTAAAATAATATCGGCATTTGCACTATAGCCCGCGCGTAAAAAAGCAGAGTTATCTTTATCAATAGAAGCGCGAATTAAAAACTGAATGGCTCCGTTTTCTACAATCCCTTTTGGCGCGATATACTCCAATGATGCTCTAAAACTCGCCTTATCAATAGCACCTATGGTTAGAACAATGTCCATTCCTGATTGAACTTTGCCAACTTCACTTTCATCCAACTTCCCCTCAAAAATCATTTCGCCCATATTAGCTACCGAACAAATAGTCGTGCCTTCATTGAAGGTATTACTTTCTATCACCTGCCCCCCTTCTTTAACCGGAACATCCAATACCATGCCCGAAATCGTTGCTTTTACCAAGGTGTTAGAAACCGAACCAGAAGATTTTGAAACTCCTTCCTTAATGATTTGTAATTGATTTTGGGCGGCTGTTAATTCCTCTTCGCAAGATCTTGTTTTTAATTCGAATGGTTGGAAGTCGGATTTAGAAATTATGTTTTGATCAAACAATAATTTATTTCTTTGGAATTCTACTTTTGCATTATCATAATTCAATTGTGCTGAATTTACACGGCTCTCAGCATTCGCCAGATTAAGCATATTAGGAATTATTTTTATCCTTGCGATTACATCTCCCTGTTTTATTTGCTGACCGGCTTCGATATACAGTTTTTCTATGATTCCGCTTACCTGTGATTTCATGCTAATCTCTTTACGAGGAGTAACAGAACCCGTTGCCACCGTTTTTTTTATAATAGTGGTGTCAAATGCCTGAGCTGTTTGAAATACCTCGGGAGGTTTTTGAGATTTCTGAAACAAAAAGTAAAACGTCCAAATCATTCCACCAATAAGGACGGCAATCAGGAAAATATATTTTATTTTTTTTAGCATAAATTTAATTTGATAATTGTTAATAATAAATTTAACCGTTTTTCTTATTTACATATTCATTGTTTTATCTCCAAGCATTTAAGTTTCAAATTCAACTATTCCCCTCTCAGTGCTTCAACTGGCTTAATTGATACTGCTTTGTTTGCTGGTATTAATCCCGCAACTGCTCCACTCACAATTAAAACTGTCAGGGCTTTAAGAGCAACCGACAAATCAACGGTTGGATTCCTGAACATTTCTCCGGAATCACCAATTGCCGAATTCAATAACTCCAGAAGAGCGATACCAAATACCAAACCAAAATATCCTGAAATGGCTGTCAGGAAAACTGACTCTAACATGATTTGTCCGATAATTTCACCAGGAAGTGCGCCGAGTGCTCTTTTTACACCAATTTCGCGGGTGCGTTCTTTTACTACAATGAGCATAATATTACTGATGCCAATAACCCCGGCTAAAAGCGTGCCGCTACCTACTATCCAAATTAATATTTCAATACCAATAAAGAGTCCATTGAGTTTGTTAAACTCTTCTGCCATGTTCCAGTGCCCGATTGCTTTTTGATCGCTTGGCGCTACTTTGTGGCGTTCCTTCAATAGTGCAATAACTTTTTTTTCAGCTATTTCTGCAGGTACATCATCTTTTGATTTAACGGCAAACCAACCAACCACATCTCCGAAATTGAAAGCGTTTTGAAAAGTGCTGAAAGGAATGTTAATTCTTTGAGCCTGTTCTCTCCCCTCATCACCCCCTGAAGCTACCGTTGTTAGACCAATAACTTTAAAATAAACTCCGTTGATACGTATATATTCACCGATAATTTTTTCTTTCTTTTTAAAAAGTAAATCGGCTACCCTTGAACCAATCACACATACTTTTCTCTTTTCTTTAATATCTAACTCGTTGATAAATTTAACCTGCGTGATTTTTATTTGATTTATTTGTGTTGTGTTAGGAATATTACCTTGCACTTCACAGG
>CALMND010000456.1 GCA_937868565.1 uncultured Bacteroidota bacterium
CTGATGTAGCCATTAAAGAACGAATGGTTTCTACTTCCAAGGATTTGGGAACTATTTCAGGTAGCACAAATCAAAGCATACACGCTCCAAAATATGCTGAGCACTCAACTAAAACTTTGAAGACCACTATCCCTTTTGTTAAAAATAATGAGTGGGATTACGGAAAACTCATTGCCTGGGCTTGTGACGATTGTTTGAAATACGGGTGGTTGATTTTTATCCCCATGGTTATTTTAATAGTAACTGCTGTGTCAAATGGCGCAAATATTACAGATGGTATCGATGGCCTGGCTGCCGGAACTAGTGCCATCATCGGTGTGGTACTTGGTATTTTAGCATATGTATCCGGCAATACCATTTTTGCTGATTACCTCAACATCATGTACATACCAAATTCGGGCGAATTGGTGGTGTTTATTGCTTCTTTTATTGGGGCATGTATCGGTTTCTTATGGTACAATGCTTTTCCGGCTCAAGTATTTATGGGTGACACGGGAAGTCTTGCCATCGGGGGTATTATCGCAGTATATGCCATTGCTATTCGTAAAGAGCTTTTAATTCCAATTTTATGTGGTGTCTTTTTTGTTGAAAGTTTATCTGTCATTGCGCAAGTGTATTATTTTAAGTACCAAAAAAGAAGGAGAGGTCTTGAATACGCGCAAGCGAATCGTTTATTAAAAATGGCTCCCTTGCATCATCATTATCAAAAAAGCGGATTCCATGAATCAAAAATTGTCATGAGATTTTTTATTGTCGGAATTGCTCTGGCTGTGCTAACATTTGTGACTTTAAAATTAAGATAATTGGGAAAACGGGTAGTGATACTAGGAAGTGGCGAAAGTGGAGTGGGTAGTGCCATACTCGCCAAACAAAAAGGATTTGAAGTTTTTGTAAGCGACAAAGGAATAATAAAAGATAAATATAAACAACAACTAATAGAGGAAAATATTTTGTTCGAGGAAGGGACACATAGCGAGGAAAAGATCATGAACGCGACTGAGGTAATCAAAAGCCCAGGCATTCCAGACAAATCGGAAATGGTACAAAATCTGAAGGCCAAGTTCATTCCCATTATATCAGAAATTGAGTTCGCGGGAAGGTACACGAACGCAAAAAAAATATGTATTACGGGTTCCAATGGTAAAACAACAACCACTCTTCTTACTTACCACATCCTAAAAAAAGCTGGATATAATGTTGGTTTGGGGGGTAATATTGGTAAGAGCTTTGCGCTTCAGGTAGCTAAAGAAAATTTTGATTATTACGTGCTGGAACTTAGCAGTTTTCAGTTAGACGGCATGTATGATTTTGTGGCGGATATTGCAGTCTTATTAAATATCACTCCCGACCATTTGGATCGTTACGATTATAAGTTCGAAAATTATACTGCGTCAAAATTTAGAATTACCCAAAACCAAGGCAAAGAAAATTATTTAGTCTACTGTGCAGATGACGACACCATAACCAAGTTTATACAACAACACAAAATCAATTCAACTTTGGTGCCATTTAGCATCAAAAAACCGATTGATAGTGACGGTTCCTTTTTAAATGAGAATAAATTAATCCTTAATTATAAATCAAACCAAACAACTCCCTTAATTATGACAATTGAACAATTAGCATTGCAAGGTAAACACAACGTTTACAACAGCATGGCAGCATCGCTGGCTGCGCGTATCGTGGATGTACGTAAAGAAATTATCCGCGAAAGTCTTCAGGATTTTCAAAACATTGAACACCGTTTAGAATTTGTTGCCTCGATTAATGGTATCGAATTCATAAACGACTCAAAAGCAACCAATATTAATTCAACCTGGTACGCTTTGGAAAGCATGCAAAAACCAGTAGTTTGGATTTGTGGCGGACAGGACAAGGGGAATGATTACAATGAACTAATGGATTTGGTAAGACATCACGTAAAAGCAATCATTTGTTTAGGTAAGGACAACAAAAAAATTGTCGCTGCATTTAAAGATATTGTGGAAGTAATTGTAGAAACAGATAATGCTGCAGATGCAGTAGCAGCATCTTACAAAATGGCAAAAAAAGGGGATGTTGTTTTATTGTCACCGGCTTGTGCGAGTTTTGACTTGTTTCAGAATTATGAGGAACGCGGTATGCGGTTCAAAGCTGCAGTGAGGGCTTTGTGAGAATAGCAAATACTTAAGCACGTCTTACCATGAAATTATTTAACTATTTAAAAGGAGATAGGGTTATTTGGGCAATCATGTTCTTGTTGTCGCTTCTTTCCATTTTGGTAGTATATAGTGCCGTTGTGACACTTGCTCATAAATTTAAACAAGGAAATACGGAATATTATTTGCTGAAGCATTTTATTATTATAGCGTTAGGGTTTGGTATCGCTTATCTGTTTCATAAAATAAAATATACAGTGTTTAGTAAGGTAGCTCAAATAGGGTTTATACTTTCAATACCACTATTGGTTTACACACTTCTAAAGGGAGTGAGTGCTGGTGAGGCCTCTAGATGGTTAGAAATACCCGGATTGGGATTAACGTTTCAGTCTTCTGATATTGCAAAATTGATGTTGTTAATATATGTAGCCCGCATATTAACTGTGAAAGCGAAAGAATTGGTGGATTTTAAATCGGTTTTCAAGTACTTGCTCATACCTATTGGAGCTATCTGCGCTTTAATATTGCCCGCTAATTTTTCAACTGCGGCATTATTGTTTTTTAATTGTTTGTTATTGATGTTCTTGGGCGGAATTCAATTAAAAATTATTGTAAAAATTTTCGGAGCTTGTGTGATAATAGCGGCGCTGTTCTTTGCTTGGGTTTGGTTGGCGCCTGACTCAATTCCAGGTGGGCGGGGGTCTACTTGGAAATCAAGAGTGGAGAATTTTTCAAAAGGTGATAGTAAAAGTAACTATCAGAGCGAACAGGCTAAAATTGCCATAGCTACCGGTGGCGTAATCGGCAAAGGTCCCGGTAATAGCACGCAGCGTGCCTTTTTGCCTCAGGCTTCGTCGGACTTTATCTATGCAATCATCATTGAAGAATACGGGTTATTTATTGGATTTATTCTTTTGTTCCTTTATATGATATTGCTGTATAGAGGGATTAAGATTCTACGGGACAACGACAAACCATTTGGTGGCCTCGTCGCTGTTGGTCTGTCATTTAGCTTAGTTTTTCAAGCGCTGGTTAACATGGCAGTTGCAGTTAATTTATTTCCAGTAACTGGCCAACCTTTACCACTTATAAGTATGGGCGGAACTTCAATATGGTTTACAATGATTGCCCTAGGGATCATTCTAAGTGTTAGTCGCAGTATAGAAGACAAAGGAGAAGAAAAACTTGAAAGAGCTTAAAATAATACTTAGTGGTGGCGGCACCGGCGGCCATATTTTTCCAGCTGTAGCTATTGCAAACGAATTAAAAAGAATAGTCCCTTCAGCAAACATACTATTTGTTGGTGCCATAGGTAAAATGGAAATGGAAAAGGTTCCAGCAGCAGGTTATAAAATAATAGGTGTTCCTATTGCGGGTTTACAGCGTAAATTTACCTGGGCAAATTTAAAATTACCTTTCTTAATTGTAAAAAGTTTATTTAAAACTCGTAAAATTATTCGAGATTTTAGGCCGGATGCCGTTGTGGGTACTGGCGGCTATGCCAGCGGTCCTTTGCTGCGCGCTGCAACGTCAATGGGTGTGCCAGCTTTATTGCAGGAACAAAATTCTTACGCTGGGATTACAAATAAAATATTGTCAAAAAAGGCCAGCAAAATTTGTGTAGCCTACGAAGGCATGGAAAAATTTTTCCCGGAACAGAAGATAATACTTACTGGCAATCCGGTACGTCAGGACTTAAAAGATGTAAAGAGTAATCGCGGAGAAGCCCTGGATTTTTTTAAACTCGATAAAAATAAAAAAACCGTTCTTGTTATTGGTGGAAGTCTTGGAGCGAGAAGTATTAATGAATCAATTGGATCGGGTCTTCAACGTTTAGCGGATAACTCTATTCAATTAATATGGCAAACAGGCAAAGGATATTATCAAACGGCACAACAACAAGTGGCAAAATTCTCAAATAAAAATATTTTTGCATTTGAATTTATCACGAAAATGAATTTGGCTTACGCAGCGGCAGATATTGTTATATCTAGAGCTGGAGCTAGTTCTGTTTCAGAATTATGTAACCTCGCAATGCCCTGTATCCTTGTTCCCTCGCCTAATGTAGCCGAAGACCATCAAGCCAAAAACGCGATGGCATTGGTTAATAAAGAAGCTGCTTTATTGGTTAAGGATACGGACGCGCTAAGCAATCTTGTAAAAGTGGCAATAGCATTAACAGGTGATAATGCGCAAAAAGAGAAGTTGAGTCGTAATATCAGTAAAATGGCATTTCACAATTCGGCCAATGTCATTGCGAAAGAAGTTTTAAAATTGGCTGGTTATTCTATAGATGAGGGCGCTGGATTATAAATTATATTATTTTTTGGGAATCGGCGGCATTGGTATGAGTGCGCTTGCCAGATATTTTAATCACTATAAAAAAGTGGTTTGCGGTTATGATAAAATTTCCACATCACTTACCAAGCAAATGGAAAAGGAGGGAATTCCCTGCCATTATGAAGAAGACGTCCTCGCTCTGAAGAATCTACTTTCAAAATACAAAAAAGAAGAAATATTGATTGTTTACACACCGGCGGTACCTAAAGACCATCAAGAGTATGTTTATTTGCTGGAAAATAATTACAACATTCTTAAACGTTCACAGGTTTTAGGCGAAATAACCAGACAATTTAAAACTATTGCTGTAGCCGGAACTCACGGAAAAACCACCACGACAGCCCTTGTAACTCACTTGTTAAAGAGCGCAGGAATAAATTGTTTTTCATTTATGGGCGGTATCTCAAAAAACTACAATACCAATCTGATATTAGGCGAAATTAACGACCAGGAAAGCTTTGTAGTAGTTGAGGCCGACGAGTATGACAGATCCTTTTTAACCCTTAGCCCTCAAATTGCCGTTATTACAAGTGTTGATGCCGATCATTTGGATATTTACGGGGATGCAAATCAGGTCATGGAGGGTTATGCTTTGTTTGCAAAACAAATAAAAGAGGATGGTGTTTTAATTGTTAAGAAAAATGTTGATAACGAATTGAGACCTGCCAATAAAAAGATAATCTACTCTTTAAATTTAGATACCGAATATTGTGCACAATCAATACGTATTGAAAATGCGCAGTTTTTTTATGACATAAAAAGTCCGGTAGAGTTTATAGGCAATGTGGCGCTTGGTTTACCGGGCTTACACAATGTAGAAAACTCGATTGCAGCAGTTGCCATTGCGCAGCAGTTAGGAATAAAAGGAGATGTCATAAAAGAGGGATTACGTTCTTTCAGTGGAGTGAAACGCAGATTTGACTATCGGGTTAAAACCAAAAAAGTAGTTTACGTTGATGACTATGCGCATCACCCCGAGGAGTTAAAGGCGACGATAGGTTCAGTAAAAAAGCTATACCCAGGAAAAAAGATTACTGGCATATTTCAGCCGCATTTGTTTAGCCGAACTAGAGATTTTGCAGACGAATTTGCTGCCAGTTTGGATATGTTGGATGAATGCATTTTGTTGGAAATATATCCTGCGCGTGAAAAACCAATGGTAGGTATTACCTCAAGTTGGTTAATGAGTAAAATGAAATTAGTAGATAAAAAACTAATGACCAAAGAACAGGTTTTAGAGGAAGTAAAACTAAATGCAAAAGAAATCGTTGTTACAATGGGCGCAGGTGATATTGATTTGTTAATTGAGCCTCTCGAAAAAATATTTAGACAAACAGAATAAATTGAAACAGTTGAATTATAAAAAGATTTTAGTTTCCATTCTATGGGTGGGCACTATTGCTGGATTGACTGCATCTCTTGGTTTTGTTTCGAAAACTGAAAGGGAAATCATAGCGAAAAATTTGAATATACAGATTCATAATAATGATGAAAACCTTTTTCTGACTGAGAATGGTGTTAAAGAGTTTTTTGCAGAGAGTCAAAAGGTAATTGTTGCAAATAAATATAAAAACATTAACATTCTCGACTTGGAAAAGGCCTTGAATGCTCACCCCGCCATTGAAAATGCTGAAGTTTCAGAGGATCTGAATGGGGATTTGAAAATTGAAATTAAACAAAGAACTCCGGTTTTAAGAATTATTAATAAGGACGGAGAGAGTTATTACATTGACTCACAGTCGAAGCTAATGCCGCTTAACGAAAACTATTCAGCACGAGTTATTGTTGCAAACGGCGAAATATTTGAGCCCTACGCAAGGAGATATCAATTTTCGGTGAACCAAATTAGAAGGAGCAAATTGTTTAGTGAGGTAAGTGTATTGGATGATATTTTGGACGTAGCGGAAAAAATAAATAACGACACAAGTCTTTGCCAGCTAATACATCAAATCAACTTAAACAAGGACAAAGAGATTGAACTTTTTCCAGCTATTGGCGACCATAAAATTATTTTTGGCAAAGCAACAGAAATAAATGAAAAATTTAATAAGCTGAAACTATTTTATAGGCAAGGTTTAAATAAATCCGATACTTGGACTAAATACACAACAATTAACTTAAAATACAAAAACCTGGTGGTTTGCACCAAAAAATAAAAATATGGAAAACAAAACAAATCAAAACAACCCGGGTCTGGTTTCTGAACTAGTGGTTGGCCTTGACATTGGGACCACAAAAATTGCAGCAATTGTTGGCCGTAGGAATGAATTTGGTAAAGTTGAAATTTTAGGATTGGGAAAAACCGAATCCCTTGGTGTTAATCGCGGAGTGGTTGTGAATATTGAACAGACTGTGGCTTCTATTAAAACCGCGGTTTCAATTGCCGCCGACAAGGCTAATGTTGATATTGGTGAGGTAATAGTAGGCATTGCTGGTCAACACATTAAAAGTATGCAACACCGTGGGATGATTACCCGTCAAAGTTTGGATGATGAGGTTTCTCAAAAAGACATTGATAGCTTGATTGATAATATGCATAGGTTGGTGATGAGTCCGGGAGAAGAAATTATTCATGTTATTCCTCAAGAATATATTATTGACAGCGAGTCAGGAATAAAAAATCCGATTGGTCATGCGGGAATTCGTTTGGAGGGAAACTTTCATATTATTACAGGTCAGGTAAGTGCGGTAAAAAATATTTTCAAATGTGTTGACAGAGCTGGATTGCAAACAGTTGATTTACACTTGGAACCTCTTGCCAGCGCGGATGCAGTTTTAAGTGATGAGGAAAAAGAAGCGGGAGTTGTATTGGTTGATATCGGCGGTGGTACAACTGACGTGGCTATTTTTTATGATGGTATAATCAGACACACTGCTGTAATTCCATTTGGCGGAAATATTATTACCGATGATATTAAAGAAGGTTGCGGTATTATCAAAACACAAGCCGAACAATTGAAAGTAAAATTCGGTTCTGCATTGTCTCAGGAGAATCAAGAAAATGAAATTATTTCGATCCCAGGACTACGTGGTCGCCCGCACAAAGAAATTTCGGTGAAATTTTTAGCGCAAATTATTCAAGCACGCATGGAGGAGATTTTGGAATTTGTCTTGTTTGAAATTAAGAGCAGTGGTTATGAACGCAAATTGGCTGCCGGAGTAGTAGTTACAGGCGGGGGTTCATTATTAAAGCACTTGCCGCAATTAATTATGTTAACCACTGGCTTGGATTGTCGCATAGGTACACCAAACGAACATCTTGCAGGTGAAGACGATGAATTAAAAAACCCATTGTATGCAACGGGTGTAGGACTGGTTATGAAAGGGATAGAGAAGTACGAGCGAGATTCGAAAAGAGGAATTAACAACGTGAAACAGGAAGCGGAAGTTAATGACGAAAAATTAAGTTCTAAAAAGAAGGAGAGTAAAAAAGTGGTTGGACACTCGCAAAAGAAAATTGGAAGTTTTTTCACCACTCTCATCGACAGAACAAAAGATTGGATGAGCGATGATATTGAATAAATGATAGGTTAAATTGACACACTAAAGAATCATAAGATACTACAGTTAAAAAAAGGAACCAAAAAAAGATTAAAATTAATAACAACTAATACCAAAAACCATGATGCAATTTGAATTACCACAAGAAGAAAACTCAATAATAAAAGTTATTGGTGTCGGCGGAGGTGGAAGCAATGCCGTTAACCACATGTTCCGTTTAGGGATTAAAGGTGTGGACTTCATTGTTTGTAACACTGATAGACAGGCTTTGGATAAAAGTCCGGTACAGAATAAAATACAATTAGGAGCTGTATCCACTAAAGGGCTTGGTGCAGGTTCAATCCCGGGTGTTGGCAGAGATGCCGCTTTGGAATCCATCGATGAAATTAAAAGTTATTTGGGTAGTAACACCCAAATGGTGTTTATTACAGCCGGTTTGGGTGGTGGTACGGGAACTGGAGCAGCTCCCGTAATTGCCAGCATTGCGCGTGAATTAGGAATACTAACGGTTGGTATAGTGACGATTCCTTTTACGTTTGAAGGTAAAAAACGTAGAGCGCAAGCTGAAGCAGGTTTAGAGGAAATGAAAAAGTATGTAGATACTTTATTGGTTATTGGAAACGATAAACTTCGCGAGATATATGGCAATCTAAAAATGAGCGAAGCTTTTGAACATGCTGATGATGTATTGACAGGTGCTGCAAAAAGTATCGCTGAAATCATCAGTTTGCACATGCACATTAACGTTGATTTTAATGATGTAAAAACTGTCATGAAAGAAAGCGGAGTAGCAGTAATGGGCTCAGCCGTTGCTAGTGGAGAGAGAAGAGCTTTACATGCAGTGGAACAAGCATTAAATTCGCCTTTGCTAAACGATAACGATATCAGCGGTGCGCGTCATGTTTTATTGAACATCATGAGTGGTAGTGACGATATTGATATGGATGAGTTTGGTGAAATCACAGATTTTATTCAGGATGCCGCCGGCGGAACCGCAGAACTGATAACCGGTTACGGTACAGACCCTTCTTTAGGAGATAATGTTAGCGTGACAATTATAGCCACTGGATTTAAAACAAAACAAACTACAGGTTTTGAAGCTCCGGTATTTACCGAGCGTAAAATCGTGAGTCTGGATGAGAAAGTAGCTGAACCTCCTGTTCAGGAAGTGGTGCAAACAAGCATAGTTGACGAAATTCAAAAAAATGAACCGTTCGTTTATATGAAAGAAGAGCCTGTTATTGAAGAGGTGATTGAGCCAACTATTGATGAATTGACGGAGTCGAATGAAAAAGAAGAAATGACTCTAACGGTTACTTCGATAGAAGAACCAGCTAAGGAAGAAGTTACCGAAATCACAACATCGCCTCTGGAGTTTACGTTTAATTCGGTAAATGCGGAAGCTGAAAAAGCCGCGATAAACGAAATAAGCCAAACACCGTCAAGCAGTGTTCAGGAAACAATTAGTAGAGAAGAGCAAATAAAATTGGCACAGGAAAGAATTCGCAAACTAAAGGAGATTACTCTGAAAATGAAAAGTCCGGAGGGTTTAGCAGCATTGGAAAAGCAGACTGCCTTCGAACGTAAGAATATTGTACTGGAAAACAAAACACATAGCACCGAATCAAGCGTTTCAAGATATACATTGAGTGAGGGGGAGGACAAAAAAATAGAAATTCGTCCGAACAACTCTTTCCTCCACGACAACGTAGATTAAAATTTAGTTAAATCACAGGAAATGCAGCTTTTACAAAGCTGCATTTTTAGTTTTAATTCATAGTTGGTTTTAAAAACAAATTGACCCGAAGCGTACAAATAGAAAAAGTGAAAATCACGCATTTAGAAGAAGGTGTGATAGAAAATTATTTTATGGGCGATAAAATGATTGAGGTGGATGACATCAAAGAGTTACGCGGGGTAAATTTGGAAATAGCGGAAAACAAACCCTATACCGTTTTGGTTGTCGGCGAAGATTTGGCAAGCTTCTCAAGAGAAACGAGGGAACTTTTAGCTAGTAAAGAATTTGTAGGGAAGACGATTGCAAAGGCGATTGTTATTGGAAATCTGGCTCAGCGTTTGATGGCTAATTTTTATCTTCACATTAATAAACCGCACATTAAAACCAAATTATTTACCGATAGAAAAAAAGCGATGGAGTGGTTAAGAGAAGAAGTGAAAAGTCAGAAGCTCTGATGGAAATCACACCACAATATTCACAATCTTTTTTGGCACAATAATTATTTTTTTAGGACTGGCGCCATTTAATTGTTTTTTAACTTCTTCCATATTCAGCACTTCTTTTTCAATTTCAGGAACTGTTAGAGTAGCTGCCAATTCGATATTAAAACGCATTTTGCCGTTAAACGAAATGGGGTATGTAAAACTATCCTCTATTAAAAATGCTTCGTTGTGTATTGGAAAAGGTGCAAAAGTTATACTTTCTTTGTGTCCTAATTTTTCCCACAATTCTTCTGAAATGTGCGGAGCGTATGGCGACAAGCAAATTAAAAGCGGCTCTATAATGGCACGCTTGTTGCATTTCTGTTCTGTGAGTTCATTTACGCAAATCATAAAATTACTTACGGAAGTATTGAAAGAAAAACGCTCGATGTCTTCAGTAATTTTTTTAATTGTTTTGTGCAAGCTCTTTAATTCCGCTTTGTTCGGTTCCGCTTCAGAGATCACAAAGGTATTGTCCTGATAAAATAATCTCCATAGTTTTTTTAAGAAGCCTGAAACACCCGTAATACCATTGGTATTCCAAGGTTTGCTTTGTTCTAATGGGCCTAAAAACATTTCATATAAACGTAATGTGTCTGCGCCAAATTTTTCGCAAATATGATCCGGAGAAACTACGTTGTATTTGGACTTAGACATTTTTTCGATTTCGTAACCACAAACATAACCTTCGTCACTAGGAAACAGAAAGGATTTTGAATACTCAGGTCTCCATTTCTTAAAGCTATTTACATTTAAAATGTCGTTTTCAACTATATTGACATCAACATTAAAACGAAAGTGTCCATAAAAATCTCTAGGAAGTGAAAATTTTCCTTTGATACTTGAGTTTCTTATTTGCATCTCGTCATTCAGTTCTTTTTCAAAAAGATTAATTTTTTGCATCAATTCAGAATATTCTTTAGAAAAAGCTTTGACATCAATTGCTTCGATTTTTTTTAACGAATCTATTATTCCTTTTGAAAGAAATACTTCAGGAAACTCAGAAAGATTCATTTTATTTGACACTTCTATTTCGGAGTTATCAACAGTATGAGTTACAATCGCTTTATAAACAAAATTACTCCTCCCCTGTATCATCCCCTGATTAATCAACTTCTTCATGGGTTCATCAAAAGCCAGATAGCCCATGTCTTTTAGAAACTTTGTCCAAAAACGCACGTATAATAAATGTCCGGTGGCATGTTCGCTACCTCCAATGTATAAGTCCACATTTTGCCAGTACTTCATTGTTTCCTTGTTGGCAAATTCAGAATCGTTATGAGCATCCATATAACGCAAATAATACCAGGAACTTCCAGCCCAGCCGGGCATGGTGGTGGTTTCGTAATCGTAAATTCCGTCTTTTTTCCAGGTAGAAGATGCGCGCGCAAGCGGTGGTTCCCCATCTTCGGTAGGTAAAAATTTATCTACTTCCGGCAATACAAGCGGCAATTCGTTTTCTGTTAGTGCACACGGTATTCCATTCTTGTAATAAATAGGAATTGGCTCTCCCCAATAGCGCTGACGACCAAAGACAGCATCGCGCAAGCGATAATTTATTTGTCCTTTTCCCAGCCCTTCTTTTTCTATTTTTTCAATGGCTTTTTTTATGGCATCTTTTACTTCTAGTCCATTTAAAAAGTCTGAATTCACTAATTTGCCTTCCTTGGCATCGTAAGATTCTTTACTTAAATCCCCGCCTTCAACCACTTCTATAATAGGCAAGTTAAAGTGTTTTGC
>CALMND010000457.1 GCA_937868565.1 uncultured Bacteroidota bacterium
ATTGGCTGTTTCCTGGCTCAACTCGCGCTTCATGTCCGTTCTGAAAAGTAGTTTTTCGTTCACAACTTTTCCTATGGTACTGTGCCAATTTTTTACATTCTTTTCCAGGAAACCATAAAAGGCATCATGCTGAATATTTAGTTTTTCCTCGATTTCTTTAATTTCGTTTTTTACTTTGGTAATTTCCGCATTGGTTTGATTAACTCGGTTACTCAAAGATGTCTTAAGCCTCATTTCAAGCGACTCCCATTCACGTTGAATGGTTTGTACCATATTTTGTTTAATGGCGCGTTCACTTTTGTTTTTATAGTTTACTGCACGCAATTCAGCCAGTTCATTTTCAAGGTTTCTGATTTCGTCTTCAAAAAAACGAGTGCTTCGAATTACTTTTTCGTCGCTGCGTAATTGATTAAATTCAATTTGTTTAGCAGTTACTTCTGCATTGACATCGTCAAGGCTTTGATCGCGTTTGTTTTTAAGTTCTGAATCCCGCTTACTGTATTCGTTTTTTTGAAGTAGTTGTAATTCATTAAAATGATTGAAGACTTCACTGGTTTTAGAGTTCATGCGGTTTATGAACGCGCTCTTATCATTGCGCAGTTGTTCGATGAGGGTAGAGTACTTAAGTTCTATGTTGGATACGTTAGAGGTTAAACTTTCATATTCTCTTCGGGCAATGTTTAATTCAACCTGTAATTTTTCACGATTACTGTTTTTTTCGACAACGCTGTCAATATCCTTCTCTTTGTATTCCTTTAGTTTTTTATTTGCATCGCGTATGGTTCGGTCATAGTATCCAATTTCTTCACGGAAACTATTTTGCTTGTCTTCAACGGTTGATTTAAGTGTTTCCTGGTCTTTTGCAAGTTGCTCTAGCTCGTCCTCCTTCTTTTTCGCCGCTTCCCGAATGGTTTCGTTTTGTGTTTCTGCAAAACGCAAGCCGCTACCTAATTTGTCAGCTAATTCCATTTGGGAGCCTTTCAACATATGCACTTGATCGTACTTTTTGTCAATAAATTCGATGAGTTGCTGGGTATCTTTTTTCAGATAGGTTTCAATGTCGGTGTATTTTTCATTAAACTGACGCAATTGTCGTTCTACCTGCTCCAATTTAATGCTACTGCTTTCCGTTGTGAGGGAGTTCGCGATGAAGTCCTTAATGAAACGAGAATCGATGCTGCTTTTAGAAGAAAGAAACACATTTGTGATAGATTTTGGAATGTTCTGATATCTTTCGTTCCCTTTAAGTAAGTGAAATTTTGAAAGTTGTTTATCTGTTTCGGTTCCAAAAATAATATTACGGTAACGTTCAAAAGTATCAATTTGGTTAGAGATGTAGATACCTCTCTTTTCGAAGTTAGCAATGATTTCTTTTATTTTCATAGCATCGTCGTTTGCCGTAAAAAAGAAATCGGGGCTAAATGCCGCATCTACAAAACGAAATACAAGTTTATTATGTCGGTAAACAATCACAAAAAAGGGTTTGTCTTCGGTTGCAATTTCGTATATCAAATAAGAATTTTCATAACGGAAATAATGCTCTTCAAATGGTTTCTGTGAGGCAGAAATACCTAATCCTCGGCTATTGGCGCTATAAAAAAACAAAATGGCGCGCTGCAAGGACGTTTTTCCAAAATTATTGGTTCCTACAAAACAAGTGTTTCCACTTAGTTCGATGTCGGCGTATTTTACATTGGAAATATTAATTTCAACAATTCTATTTAGTATTCTACAATTTTCCATTATTTGGTTTAAGATCTGTTTTACTTTGTAACTATTTCTTAATTATAAATCAATCCTTGTGCGTTATCGTTGTTACCCGTATCTTCATAAATCGCGATGGAGTTAATAACATCTAATAAATATGTGTAGGAGTCCAATACTTTATACGATTCGGTTTTTTCGTCTTCCAACTCCAGATAGGAATCTCTGCTCATCAGGTCGCAAATTTCACGAACTTTGTTATGAAGAGTTTCTGAACGGTAGAGGGGAATTTTTTGTAATTTTTGCTTGAGACGCACGTTTGCATTGCACTCTTCGGCAATTTCACCAGGTCTGAAGCGACTGCCAATTGTGATTTTGTTGTCCATGCTTGCAAATAAATCAATAATGTCTATGTAACGCTCAAAACGTTCTAATTTTTTCTCCAGTTCACTGTTTGGCTCATGCAATTTTGAGAAGTAGAAATAGTTATTTCCTCGTTCAATATTGTAACGGATAATATTGAAATACGCTTGCAGTCTGTCAAAATTATCAGGGTTATTGATAATATCGTATAAGCGGTTCATGCCTTCTTTTGTGCCATTACTCGAAATAAAATTTCCTCTCGCCATAATGGAAAAAATTTCGTGCGTTTGTTTAGGTAAGTTGAAGTCTTCTGCTAGCATGCTTTGATTGAAGTGGTTAGGTATTGATTAATAATTAGTCAGTTTGTTGTTTTTCTTTTTTTGTTTTTTCTTTTTTGTTCACCGGCAGGATAAGAGTATATCCCAGTCGTTTTTTCTTGCTTTCCGAATCCAGGTAATCATAATAATTCAATCTGTACTTAAAGTCTAAACTGTTTTGGTATTCCATGGCAATTTCGACAAAAAGGGATAGCCTGTCTTCCAGAGTTACCGTGCCAATTGCTTTTGGAAATTTATAATCAATGAGATACTCAAATAGGTTTGCTTTGTTTTGGCTAAGAAAACGTTCGACAAGTTTTTCGGTATCCAATTTAATTTGTTGCTCGAGACCTTTTTCTTTAAAGTTGATAGCCATTCTATCAGCTAATCCGCGAACCATTAAACGTGTTAACTTGTATTTTTCCGAAACACGTTTGCACAAAATATGACCGTCGTCGGTGAAGAGAAATTCTACCGCAATTTTCGTTTTGGGGCTTTTGTGTCCATTGTAGCGTAGGGTGTTAATGGCTGTAATTGTTTCCCGAAACCCGGTTTTAAAGTGCAGTGTACCGTGATCTTTTATTTCTTTTAAACTTTGTGCTTTCTTGTAAACATCTAATTGAAACTGAATCTTGTTAATATAATCGGTAATATCTGTTTGAATTTCAATCAAATAATCCAGATTCTCAATCAAGTTGGCTTTAAGCGATTGAACTATTCCGAATAGTTCAGTGTCGTTGGTGAGTGTAAAAAGCGCACGCGTTTCCTCAACTACTCCGCCTGTTTTTTGTATGAAGTCGATAATCGTGTCTCTTTTTTCCCTGAAATTTTCCAGTTTCTGAAGTTTAATACGATAATTACTTTCGTTTTTATAGGTGTCGTCAACATTTTTCTGCAACTTGATAATTTCCCGTGTGAGCGTGGTACTAATGCGCCTGAGGTATTTTTTAATATTTCTTAAAAACCTTAACTCACGGGCTTCCTGATAGAAACGAATGTAACGCTTCAGCTCATTGATGTAGTCGTTAATGAAACCCGGCGTTACCTCGCCGATTTCCATGAAGTCTTCAAACATGGCCACTACAGCATCGTTTAAACTCACAATACCCTCGTATTCGGAAACTAAATCCAGAGATCTTAATTTTTGGTACTGTTCCTGAGAAATGTCTTCCCTTGACATCAACTCGTTAACAGTAATATTATCGCGGTTAGCGAACAAAAACTCTACCACACTGCGTTGCTGATAAAGTTGAGAAAGTATGTCGTTAATATTTACCTGTAATGCCATTTTTTAGGATATCAAATAAATATACTAAGCCTACAGAGGCTGCTAAAATGGGGTTATCAACAAAATGGGGAGTAATTAACTTTTTAATCTAAACTACCTGATTGTAAGTGGGTTTGGAAGTACTCAGTGAAAAGTAAAAATATTAACACCTGTTATAAAGAGCTAACAAGGTGTTGATAAACTCCTTCCACTCGTATTTTTTCTTTTCCGCTCTCACACTAGAGGTATAGCTTTGTTCGCGTTGATTTGCGTAATAGTCCAGTATTTTTTCTGAAATAATGTTGACGTTATTTTCAACAACGTACCCGCATTTTTCGTTAGGAACAATTTCGGCAAGCCCGCCTACGTTAGTTACCAGCATAGGTTTTTCATAATAATAACCCACCATGGTAACTCCACTGTTTGTGGCATTTCGATATGTTTGGGCAACCAAATCGCAAGCACAAAAGTAATAGCGCACCTCATCGTTTGAAATAAACTTATCGTGCAAAAGTATCTGATTTTGTAACTTATGTTTGGTAATCAGGTGTATATACGGTCGCTTGTCTTCGTAAAATTCTCCAGCAATTAATAGCTTAATATTTTGTTTTTTAATGTCGGGGTGCGCCATAGCCTCGATGAGAATATCAAGGCCTTTATAGTGCCTGATTAAGCCAAAAAAAAGAATTATTTTTTCATCTTCTTGTATACCTAGTTTTTTTCTTGCCTCTATTTTTGAGATTAACGGGCCATAGGTCTCATACATAGGGTGAGGGGAGTATACTTTGTTTGCTGTGTTTGAAAATAGAGCAATGTCCTGCAGTACTTTTTCGCTCATGGTGATAAAACCACGACACGATTTCAAAAAATACTTAGTAAGCGTCTTATCACCAAAACGTTTTTCATGAGGAATAATATTATCGGTTAAAGCGAGAACTTTTGTGTGTGATTTTACGAGGCGCGCAATTGTTCCCAGACTCAGGCCAAAAAAAGGCAACCAGAAACGAAACAAAATAAAGTTTGGCTTTTCCTTTTTAATAAAGCGCGCTACTTTCAACCAATTAAGTGGATTTATAGTATTTATTAGTGTATGAATTTTTAAATTTTTTGGTGCTTCTCCAGTTGTCTCAAATTGACTGGAGCCTGGAAACAGGAAATTTGGGTATTGCAAGGAATAGGAAATGATTTGAGCATCATGTCCGGCTTTAAGTAATTCGCTACAAAGGTTTTCATTAAATTGCGCTGGTCCACCCCGCAAAGGATAGGCAGGACCAATGATGAATATTTTCAAGTAGCTCTTTGTTTGCACTCGGTATAAAATTAATGAGTTTATTTATGATTGTTTGAGAAATTCACGATTTAAACAAAAATTATTGAATGAGGTTTGAATAAAGTTTAGAATTGCTTAATTTCCCTAAAATAATACAAAGTTATGGACGAAAATTATAAAGGAGTAAGTTATTCGCAGACCACGGTGAGCGAGCTGATGATACCGGCTTATGCAAATTTTGGCGGTAAAATTCACGGAGGTATTTTACTTTCTTTAATGGATAAGGTCGCGTATGCTTGCGCTTCCAAGCACGCGGGTAATTATTGCGTCACAGTTTCGGTGGATAATGTTGACTTTCTCGAACCCGTAGAAGTGGGGGAGATGGTGAGTATGTTTGCTTCTGTGAATTATGTGGGTAAATCTTCAATGATTATCGGAATAAAGGTGATTGCAGAGAATTTCAAAACAGGGACAGTCAAGCATACGAATACTTCTTTTTTTACAATGGTGGCAAAGGATGAGAAAGGTCATCCGACACAAGTTCCTGGGTTAATTTTGGAAAGCAGGGAACACGTAAAACGGTTTTTGGAAGCGATAAAAAGAAAGGAGTTAAAAGCTACAACCAAATCGGAAATGCAAAAAGCCAGAAATAGCTTTTTATTAGATGAAGAAAACACTTTACTATCAAAGGAACGGTGTAAAATTAAAGAGGGAAGTTAAGCTACACTTAAATTTGCCGGTCTGTTATAGATTCACCTCATCATCAAAGTGGCTGCCAGTTCCGCCAGAGCCCATGTAACCTAAACGTTTACCTGTCCTTAATGCGGCACTACTCGACTTCTCCTGCATCTCCATTACTGTTACCTGCCTTACAGCATCATAAGGAGGAGTATACAAATCAAAAGTAATTGAATAAAGAATGAGTTCGTTCACTACATCCGTCAGTTGTTCTTTGGTGATTGGTTGAGCACTAAAATTACTATACTTGTAACCAATCTGTGTACGGGTTTCAATGAAAAATTTCTTTTCTCGGTTAATAAAAATACGCGCAATCAAATAACCTAGATCGTTCAATCGGTTATATTTGTACGAGTCCGCTAAAAAGTTATAAACGCCAATAATACCACAGTAAGAATTATAAGGGTGTGACTTTACGTAACTGGTCTTAAACATCGCGTGCGATCGGTCAAATTCAAAAACATTCGAGTGCATTTCAAAATCAAGAACATCGCCAGCGACCTTTAACTGCATGGATTGCAAACTCAAATCTTTATACGAAATATTTACTCTTTTATCTCGTTTCGAAATTTCGAGGGATAAATCATCAGCTTTTTCTTTTAATACGGATTTGAACTCGTTAAATACAGCTATGGTGTTCGAGTAAACATCCTGTTTCATTACTGATTTTTCGCTCAGTAATTTTATAATGTTTTCCCTTTGGTTTTGTTCTTGTTCACTCATATTATTTTTTTAATAAGCCCGCGCGAATAATACGCGCTGGGTGCTTGGTTTTCCAGTGTATATGCATACGCCATTTTCCAATGGGTTGTTTAAAGGAATGCAACGTATGGTAGCTTTGGTTTCTTCTTTTATTTTTTCTT
>CALMND010000458.1 GCA_937868565.1 uncultured Bacteroidota bacterium
TCCGCGGCATTTTCCTGAAGCCTTATTGTTTCCCTGATGATGTCAAGCTCATTGTCTAAAGCAAGTAGTTTGTAATAATTAAGGGCTACGTCAGCCACCAGGTTGGTAATTGCAGCGTTTTTTCCTTGTACGGTAGAGACATATCGCAATAACGCGGCTTTTCTTTTATTTCTGTTTTTACCCCAGATGTCCACTTCCCAGCTGGTTTGCAGACCTACAAAAAAATCAGGCAGGTGAGTTGGAATAATTTTACCGGGCTCTATTTCTGTGGTGCGGTTACCAGCATCATCCATGGTATAGTATCCAAACTTTCTCTGCCAGTAGGATACATTGCCGCTCACTGTCGGGAACAAGAGGCCTTTGCGCGCATACACGGTGGCTTTTGCTATTTCAATGCGCTGCAGGGCTACCAGCACATCGGGATTATTGATAACAGCCAGGTTTAACAGGGCTACCAGGTTACTATCTGCAAAATAGTTTTTCCAGTTAATATGCACTGAGTTGGTTGTATCTGCACTGTTCTTAAAGGTGGTCGGCAGGTTATTCGCCACCTTGTTATCCAAAGGTTTTGTGGTAATACACCCAGCTAACAGCATCACAAAAACGAACGGAGCTGCCAGCATTCTAAATATTTTTTTCATGGTTATAGTTCTTCAGTTAATGGAGCTTCTTCTTTAAATTCATTTTTTCTTGCTTTGTCTGACCAGGTGGCGAATACCACGTAAAGGCCCGGTACTATGACGATGCCGAACATAGTGCCGAACAGCATACCGCCCGCTGCAGCTGAGCCAATCGTCCTGTTGCCGATTGCGCCTACACTGTTTGCAAACATTAAAGGAAGCAACCCTGCGATAAATGCGAAAGAGGTCATCAGGATTGGCCGGAGCCGTTCTTTTGCGCCTTCAATGGCAGCCTCTACAGTGCTTTTACCCTCGCGATGCCTTTGCGCAGCGAACTCCACGATCAGGATCGCGTTCTTTCCCAACAGGCCAACCAGCATGATAAGCGCCACTTGTGTGTAGATGTTATTTTCAAGACCCATGAGCTTGAGCAGTAAAAAGGCTCCGAATATGCCCATTGGTAAAGAAAGTATAACCGCGAGTGGCAACAGGAAGCTCTCGTACTGCGCGGAAAGTAAGAGGTACACAAACAAGAGGCAGATCACAAAAATGTACACTGCTTCATTTCCTGCATTTACTTCGTCGCGCGAAATTCCTCCCCAATCAATGCCATAACCCCTTGGCAGCTTTTCTTTGGCGGTTTCCTGTATAGCTTTAATTACAGCACCGCTGCTGTATCCAGGATTTCCTTCACCGTTCATTTCAGCCGATGGATACATGTTATAGCGGGTGGTTTGATCGGCACCGTATGTTTTTTCTATGGTCATAAAAGATGACAGAGGCACCATTTCGTCGTTACTATTCTTTACATACAATTTCATAAGATCTTCGGGAAACGCTCTGTATTCAGGCGATGCCTGCACCATCACCCTGTACATCTGGCCAAAGCGAATGAAATTAGTGGCGTAGTCGCTGGCAAGGAAGGTTTGTAATGTAGCAAGGGCACGGGTTACCGTTACTGCTTTTTGTGCCGCCTTATCCATGTCTATCTTCACTTCGTATTGCGGATAGGTAGCGTCAAAAATGGTAAAGGCAGTGCCTATTTCCGGCCTGGTTTTCAGGTCTTCTATAAATTGCTTTACCACTGTTTGCAATTGCGCGGCATCATCCGTTCCCGTTTTATCCAGCAGCCGGAGCTCGAAGCCACTGGCATTGCCATAACCAGGCACGGCTGGCGGAGGAAAGAAATCGATCTGTGCATCTTTGATATGGCTTGTTTTCTCCTGCAACAAACGAATGACATCGGTTACCGATTGATCCCGCTCATTCCAGGGCTTGAGATTGATTAGTGCCGTGCCGTATGTAGGGCCAGTTCCCTCGGAGAGAATGGTTGTGCCTGCCAGCGTCACTACACTTTCTATTGGCTCAAGACCTGTACAGGCTCTTTGGATCTCGTTGGCGATCTCCTTGGTGCGTTCCAGCGTAGCGCCGGACGGCGTAACAATGTTGGCATAAAAGGTGCCCTGGTCGTCATTAGGAATAAAGCCCGAAGGAAGAATGCGACCCAGGACACCTGTTGCAATACAAAATACGAGCAGCGCTATAAACGTAACCACGCGGCGATTGATGATGATCGATAGCAGGCGCTGATATTTCAAAGACAGTTTATCATACCAGGAATTGAACCGGTCAAAAAATCTATTTATAAACCCTTTCTTATGACTGTGTTCCTTTTTCAGCATCAGTGCGCACAGCGCTGGTGTTAAGGTTAATGCGCTTATGCCCGAAAGGATGATGGAGATAGCCATTGTAATGGAGAATTGCTTATAAAAAATACCCGATGGCCCCGACATAAAGGATGTGGGAATGAACACGGCAGACATGACCAAAGTGATAGCAATGATAGCACCGGCAATCTCTTTCATAGCCAGTTTAGAAGCCTGCATGGGCGAATAGTTACCTGATTGTAATTTTGTATGCACCGCTTCCACAATAACAATGGCGTTGTCGACGACAATACCGATAGCAAGCACCAATGCAAACAGCGTAATCAGATTCAGAGAATAACCAAGAAGATTGATAAAGAAAAACGTGCCTACCAATGACACCGGCACGGCAATCAGTGGAATAAGCGTTGAGCGCCAGTCCTGCAAAAAGAGAAATACTACAAGCGCAACCAGGATGAACGTTTCAATCAGCGTTCTCACTACTTCATGTACGGAAGCATCCAAAAAGCGGCTCACATCGTAGCTCACCTTGTAATCCATCCCTCTCAAAAAAGCATCCTGCTTTAATTCCTGCAGCCTTTTTTTTACGTTGGCAACCACCTCGCTGCCATTGGAGCCCGGGAGCTGCTTTATCATGATCGACGCGCAGGGCCCGCCATTCATTCGTGCTTCCACATCAAAATAAGCGGTGCCAAATT
>CALMND010000459.1 GCA_937868565.1 uncultured Bacteroidota bacterium
AAAACTAAGAAAAATACGGAGGGTTACCCTCCGTATTTTTTTGTTTGACTTTTTAGTGAGTTATGTTAGTTTGAAGGGGAATAAAGAAATTCTTCAAAATTAAATTACTTACATATGGAAACACTTAAACTTTTTGTGGATAACATTGCGATTCACTTAGATCTAGATGCCTTCTGGGTTATTTGGGGTATGGTGGGTGTAATACTGTTCTTGGTATTATGTTTTTGTACAGAGTTTATCTCTTATACTTATTACAACAATACTGGAATTGTTCCATGCATCTCTTCTATGATTTTTATTCTCATTATTTCTCCATTTTTTGGACCAATGTTTTTGGTATTTCTGATGCAAAATTGGAAAATTGAAGGATGGGGTGGCGGTGGAGACTGTTGAGAAAGTATTGATTAAATTATAATTTCCGGGACATTGTGCCCGGTTTTTTTATTGACTTTACTATACCCGAGGGGGTATATTTTCTTTGATATATAGCACATTCTATAATTTTTAAACAAAATAAGGCCATGGGAAAAATACAAATTCCGCACAAGGTAATCCATCAAGATTACAATCCCATCCAAATGGGAATTCACGTTTCAGGCTCAGGCCGAGATATGAGGGAGTACATGGAGGAGTATGGTTCATCACATGACATACGCCCTAACTTTCGAGCGAAGGTCATTGACCTTTACAATCCCAAGGATTTGTATCCTCACACGCTCCATCTCCTTCAGTTGCATGAAGATAAAACACAAAATCAAATCCAGACAGATTTGGAATTGATCAGTGTTCCACCCGCAGTATTGGTAGAACGTTGGATTGCTGCTTGTGCTTTGGGGTTAGACCGTCCTGCCATTTTTGGTTTCTTAGATGGCCAAGTTGGATGGATTTATACATCCATGAAGAGTCCAAAAATCAAAGGTGTTGACCTTCTGGAGAGGGATTCCAAGATTTGGGCTCCTAGTACGTATGTGCTTCGTGAAGCATTAGATGAAGAATAGGTTTTGGTTTTTACCAAAATCAAAAGCCCCGAGCTTTCGCCCGGGGCTTTTTTCATTTCCAATCTCTCTTTGGTTTATTTTGCTTCGATTAGTCCAGCCTTGAGGAGGGTGGCGTAGACTCCGTTTTTCTTGATAGTCTTCATACCGCGAGCAGTGACTTCAATGTTTACATTTTTACCGAGTTCAGCGACAAAAACACGCTTCTTTTGAAGGTTTGGATATTTTCGGACTTTACCGGTAGGGTTAAACTTAGTCGCACGAGTGCGGTTGGAATAGCCGTTTCCGACAACTGAACCTTTATTTGTTATTGCACATATTTTCGCCATGACCGTTTCATGCTATCATAAAGTTTACATGAACGCAATAGATGTCGTCTTTTATATAGCTATCCTCATAATGTCAGTGGTAATCCACGAAGTTTCGCATGGTTTTATGGCTGAGCGGTTTGGGGACAAAACTGCTAGGAATGCTGGGCGGCTTACTTTAAATCCATTGAACCATCTAGACCTCTTTGGTTCAGTGTTACTGCCTGCGTTGTTTTATTTTGCTTTTGGGTTTGCCTTTGGTTGGGCGAAACCAGTACCTTACAATCCGGATAATTTAAGAAATCGAAAGTGGGGGACATTTTTTGTGTCAGCAGCTGGAGTGATGGCAAATTTTTTGATTGCTATTATCTTTGGTCTTGCTCTGCGAGCAACAGCGGGGTTAGGAATGCCTGATGGATTTTATTTTATAATCTCTTCAATTGTTATGGTGAATTTAGGTCTCGCAGTTTTCAACCTAGTACCTATCCCACCACTAGACGGTTCCAAGATTTTGTTCTCACTTTTACCATGGGAGGCATATCGTTACTACGAAACTCTAGAGCGCTACTCTTTAGTACTCTTGTTTGTATTTGTTTTCTTCTTTTCACACCTACTCTTTCCAGCTCTGTCTTTCTTGTATACGTTGCTCACTGGTTTCCGACTTAATATAGGCTAAATGAGGGAATAGTTGCTTTTTTTAAAGCGATGTAGTAGATTATGGAAGTGTTATTTAAAGAGTCCTTGGGCTCTTTTGTTTTCAATATATA
>CALMND010000460.1 GCA_937868565.1 uncultured Bacteroidota bacterium
AAGTGTTCTCAAATAACTCGTCTTTTGTTAATGGGTACTTAAAAACATCAAAATAGAGAAGCGCTTTTATAATCTCCACCTGATTTGTTGACAAATGTCTATCCGAAATTTCCATTTATCAAATCTAACGAATTTTTACTTTGTTTTTTAGAATTAAAAAGGGTCTTTCAACCACCTGGTATAGACTAAAAGACAAGAATAGTGATACAAACAGAGAAATAAAAAATCGCTTGCAATCCGATGTGTGAAATCTATTAACTACTTCTATCACTTCGAAATGAATAAGGTAAAATGAATACGTAAGAGTACTGCCCCATAAAAAAACCTTTTTTAAAACGTTGTTTTTTGAAAATAGCTCCAATATGCGACTGCTTTCGACATGCGGCAGTACCATACTGCAAATCAAACTAAAAGTTGTAAAACCAAAAATTCGCATAAACAATGTAGTGTTAAGCCAATTATTTTGATTTATTAACCTAAATAAAAACAAATACGCAAATAAAAAAAGTAAAGAAATTAAAAACAACTCTTTTCTTTTTAAAAAGTTATATACTCCAATGTGACCATATTTTAAAAAAGCGAGTAAGACTCCTATCACTAACGAGTCAAGCCTCAGATGAACGCTACCGCTCAATATTTGCCAACTTGTTTGGTTATTTACGACAGACGTAAATCGCCAGATAATTTCAACTACTATTATGAGTAAAAGTGAAAATAATATTCGGCCTTTGTTTTGGCTGGTTTTAAAAACTAACAATGCTACTAGCGGGAGAAGCAGATAAAACCATTCTTCAACCGATAAACTCCAAGAAACGGCGTATAGAAAAATATCGGAACCATATGTTTGAGTAAAGAAATAAAACCTCCATGAATCTTTAAACGTGTAATGGGTAAGTATTATTTTTAAAGTGATTAAAAAGTAGTATAAAGGAATAGTCCGAAGCCAACGTTTAAACATAAATTTCCAAACAAACGAAAAAGTGTAATTTACTGGCTTTGAAAAAAGCGGCCTAGCGACCAAAAATCCACTTAAGACAAAAAAAAGTTCTACGCCGATGTTCCCAATAAATAATCCACAAACAGTGCCTTTTATAGCATGTGAGTAAAAAACAAGGCTAATGGCCAAAACTCTGAAAACATCAAGACCAAAACTTCTATCCGGTGAAATTTCTGTTTTAAACATAAAGTATAAAGATATTAAACAATAACTATGCTTTAAACCTAGCTTTGTAGTGGGATTAAAAATTTTTACATTTAGCTAATATGCAGGTACACATTTTTTTTTACCATATTTTTTAAATGTCTAAACTATTGCAAACATCTCTTTTCAGCAAATTTGTATTGCAAAATTGGCAGGCCTATTCCTTGCTAGCGTTGGGCACCCTCATAAGGGGCTTGTATGGCATTTACTCAAAAGCATGGTTGGAAGCACCAGACCAGCTTGCCTGGGGGTTAACGTTGGACGAAATGGCAAAAAACAGCGAGCTATCATACAAACAATTAATGTACTATCCTCACGAAGGTGGAGGCTTTTTGATAGCTGTCTTAGCTCTTTGCTTAAGGCCTTTAGAAAATTTATTACCTGCTTTATCAATAGCTGCGTTGTTGATTGATACCCTAGGACGGTTTATTCAATTTTTTATAGCCAAACGCTTGTTTGGAAATGTAACGGCCAGCTGGTTCGCGCTTTGGAGCTTGCTCTCTGTTCCTCTTTTAATTTCCTGGGCAAGTGTAAATTTTTGTCTGCATCATTTGTCTTCTTTTTTACCTTTTGTGTTTGTTTACTACGTAACAAAACAAAATTCCAAATTTCCCAATTCAGTTGCTTGTGGCATAGTTACTGGTTTGTCCATCTCTTTTTCGTATAACAATATTATTTTTATACCGGCCTATTTAATCTGGCTATTTTTAAATCCAGATACTTCAAAAATTAAAATCTGGAATGTTACCAAATACTCTTTTTTTGCATTGCTCGCTCTATTGCCTCATCTGTTTTTAAGGTTGATTCCTGATAATGGCTTCCATTTGGAAAAACTATCACTGTCAAATATCAGAGAATTTAGTCCAAGTGATATTGCTTCCTTTGAGGGATTAAAACACTTATTAACCGTAGGTTTGAAACCCTTTCCTTCGTCCTTTTTTCTTGCCGCCGGAGGCCCCATTTTTTCTACTATTCAAATACTAATTGTTATTGCTTTCTGTGGTTATGGAATATTTCGAATCTACAAAAATCGGGAGTATGCTAAAAACACCATTCGTTTTCCAATAATGCTCATTTTGATTTTTATTGTTTTCTATGCTCTAGGCCCCTTTTATTCGGATTCTTCAGGTTCAAAAAGCTATTATTATTATCGACATCTGAGTTATATTCTTCCTCTTCTAATGATAGTGCTAATAGATAGTCTGGTTAATTCAGGCAGAAAAGAGATCTTAATATTACTAGTTTGGATTTTTGTTTGTGCAGTCTTTACCATTCAATACATGTTTACAAACCCACCGGCTAAAAAGGGCCTTTATAAAATTGAAGGTTGGATACTCGCTAGAAAATTCGGAGAGAATCCAACTAAGCTTATGCAATTATCCCAAACGGCTCCAGTTATTCAGAGGAAAGAACTTACTTTTGGTTTTGGTTGGGGAATAAGCGCAGCGCTGTTTCGAGGTAAAACCATTGAAGACAAAGCAAGTATAAAACGATTTATCGAAATCTATTCCAGATTTCCAGAAGACAAAAAAAATCTAATTTTAGAAGGTACTCGTTTCGCATTTAACCCGGCTATTACGCCAAAGTTAGATATCAGACTATTAACTGCGATATATGAAAATATCGCAGAAAAGAACGAATAAATTAATTATAGAAGCTCTGTTTCGATGAAATATAAATATGTGGATTTACTTCTTTACAGCGAAGAGAAAATTCTGGATATAAAAACTCTACTCTCAAAGCACTATAACTCGCTTGGATACTTAAATTACCTTCCCGGAGATTTCGAAATTAAACTCATTCAGCACGCTGGTTTTAATATAAAGACTAAGAGGGATAAAATTAACATCGAAATAATAAAAGCAAACAATAATAAATGGGCCTTGTATTTGAAATTATTTTTGGCTGTGAAAAAAAACCCGCCAGATGTTTTGCTTCTTCACAGTTTTATATATGCCTGGCAAATAATCGTTTTTAGGATAATAGTTGGGAACAAAGTAAAGCTGATTGTTCAAAACCATGCCGAAAGGCCCTATAAAGGAGTGAGACAATTATTACAAAAATATGCCGACAAATTTATTTCAGCTTACCTGTTCGTTTCCAAAGAACAGGCGAACAGCTGGATTGAGAAAGGGATTATTAAAAACAGAAATAAGGTTTTTGAAGTGATGGAAGGCTCTACTTCCTTTATGGTGAAAAATAAAGAGGGGGCCAAAAAGAACCTAGGTTATTCTTATAAAACACTTTTCATTTGGGTAGGAAGATTAGATAGCAATAAAGACCCCTTAACAGTACTTAAAGCTTTTGCGGTATACGTGAAGCAAAATACAAATGCAAAACTTATGATGGTTTATGGAACTTGTGACTTAGAAGTATTGGTAAAAACATTTATTGAACAGAATCATCTTTCATCTCATGTTGATGTATTTGGAAAACTTGAACATCATCTATTAGAAGACTACTACAATGCCGCTGACTATTTTATTTTAGGCTCACATTACGAAGGCAGCGGCTATGCTTTGTGCGAAGCCATGGCCTGCGGCTGCATACCAATAGTAACAAACATTCCGTCTTTTAAATCTATGACAAATAACGGAGATTGCGGTTTTCTTTTTAGCCCCGGAAATCACCTGGAGTTGTTGCAGATTTTAAACAATCTGAAGCCTGAAGAAATCGAATTCTATAAAACCAAAGTATTGGACAAGTTTAAAAACGATTTGTCCTTTGAAGCAATAGCGAACAGGATTTCTGAAATCGTAAAGCAATTAGACTAAAAATAAATTCATTATTTTCTTAGCAGTGTTGTCCATAGTATTAAAAACAACCCTCTCCGCTAGAGGTTTTTTATCATTCAGTTTCTCTATAATAAAACTAATAAATTCTGCTTTTTCCTTAAGTACGTTTAAATTTTTCACGTTTGCATTTGAAAGTGGTTGTGTACTTAGTGTTTGACAGCCGCTGTAAAGAGCTTCGGCTAAAACAGTAGAATTTCCTTCATAATGAGAGGTGTGAAGAAATAGTTTTGCATTGTTCATTAACTCAAGTACTTTCGGATGACCCACATGACCAACAAATGTAATATGATTTTGCAAGTTTAGCTTTTGTACTTGTTTTATAAGATTAGGCTCCTCTTCGCCCGCTCCGGCAATTACCGCGTTAATGTTAGGGAATTTCCTTTTGACTTCCTCTATTATTTCTACAAAGAGACTATAGTTCTTCAGCTTGATTAGAGAGCCAACGCCTAATACATCAATACTTCTTTCCCCAACATTTAGTGGCTGAAATATAGATTCATTAATGCCGTTTTCTGCAATTAAAAAAGGTTTCTGTCCATGATTTTTATAAAACACTTCTTGTATAAAGTCGGAAATAGCGATTAACTCTCCCGCTTTGGGTCTTATCCTCTTTACGAATTGATTGTTCGGTTTTGCGTCCTGACCCTGCAGCCAAATGAAATGCTTTAAGTTGTTTAGTTTACCAAACAGTTTACCTAACAATGCACACTCCGTAAGCCACAAGCTCAACAAGCCAATTACCTTTTCTTCTTTTTTTATCCGAATAAGTTCTCTGTAGGCTTTGAACCAGGTAATTAAACGCTTAATGCCAGATTTATTTGATCCCCCAATTGCAACAATTTTAATTCCATACCATTCATACTCTTTTTTCTGGAATGGGTATTGAAAGGAAAGGACTATTATTTTGTTTTTAGGATAAAGTTTTTTTAAAGAAAGTACAAACTGCTGGATTGGAGGAAGGCAAGTAGTATCATTTTCGTCTTTTGGAAAACCCGGAGTAAGAATGACCACCGTTTGCATAGTAAAATAGTTGACTGAATTTTACTTTTTTGTGTCTCTTTTTGTTTTTAGGTGCAAAAAAACAAAACAGAAAAATAAAAACAAGGGAATTAAAAAAACACACATTAAAAGTATCCGGGGTGGCCAATGTGATTTTTTTATAATAGTGCAAGGTTTTACCAATTGAAAATTATCTAAAAAAGCCTGCCGAGCCACGAGGGTTAATTTTTTATTCATTATTTCAATGGCTGAAGTATAAGCAGTTGTTGGATTTACTAAATCACTAAACAATACTGGTGTGTTGCTGGAAACGTTTATCCTATTGTAGTTTGCTAATTGAAGATGCTTAAGTGTGTCTAGCCTCAACAAATCAACATCCAACTGTTTCATTTCCAAATTAATTTGCTTTTTCTGTAGTTCATGTATTTTTAAAAAGTAGGGATTATTTTCTAAGTAATTCAAAATTCCGTTTTGAGTAGCAAAGAAAATTGTATAGTCCGTCGCTTCGATAAAAACCTCGGTACAGTTAATACTATCTTTGGTGTATTTGATAGCCGGGTGTATTGTTTCAAGATAAACCAGTTTGGTAGCATCCGTTTCTGAAAGGTTTAAGGCTTTTGAAATGCCTTCATAGTCCTTTTGCTTAAGCAACAATTGAAGGTCACCAATAATTCTAAGATGAAACTTTTCCGTCCTGTCATTGGGACGAATTATAAATGATGCTCTGTATGTTTTTGTAATACTGTATTTTAATGCTACCGCAAACAGAATAGCAAAAACACCAAACAATAAACTAGTTTTGATGTTATTAAACCATAGGTTAAAAGGGTAATAGAGCCAGAAGGTAATTCTTGTCCATATCCCTCGTAGATCGATTTCATCATCTGGTATTTTTTTGTCGGTTTCCATAACGGTTAACAAATGTAAAGAAATTATACTACTTTATTCATGGTACTTCAAATCTTGCTACTGCTCTTATAATATAGGGTCTACGCAGTTTCCATTTTAAAAAAAATTTAGTGCCAT
>CALMND010000461.1 GCA_937868565.1 uncultured Bacteroidota bacterium
ATACACGATTGATTTTTACACAAAACGATTGGTACTTGTTCTATAATCCAATAAAAAAGAAATAACATTGTATCTGTTCCTGGCAACGAGATTATCTACCATTACATTCTTTACGTAAGCCTGCCCGAGCCCGCTGCTATACCAAAGTCCAAATTCAAATACATGTTTGGTATTCAAATAGTCGCCACTCAACAAGGCCCCAAATTTCAAACCATCGTAACCGTTATACCAAAGGCCCGGTCTTGCACGCATATCGTAACGTTTCCAAACTGGAGGATTATAAACTTTGGAATCAAAACGTAAATGCACTCTTCCGGTTTTGGAATTATTGGTCATGTCCACGTCTGCCAAACGATAAGACGGGTCTATAATCACATTTTTCAAGGTGGTGCCAATATGGATGGTTGCCGTGTAAGAAGTTTTTAATTTTGGACCCCAGCCAATCCAGCGGGGTAGGGTAGTGGCGCCTGTTGGTTTCTCGAACCAGGTATTGGGTATATAAAAATGTCTGGCCGAATCATTTTTATCAATTACTGCAAAATCAATAGGCATTTGCATACTTCCTTTACGTTTAAATGTTATTTCGTAAACGCCATTGCCTTTATTTTTAACTCTTCCCACTTTGTAATCAATAGTTTTTGAGGTTTCCAGCCATTGGTCGAAAAACCAATTTAAATCTACACCCGAAAATTGAATAATGGAATTCCTAAAATCCTCAGGGTAGGGGTGACAAAATTTCCACTGCTTAAAATAATGTTGCATGGATTTATCAAATAAAGCACGGCCTAACACATATTCCAGATTTTTAAGCATGGCCGCTGTTTTGGTATAGGATTGCCCGTAACCCCCGCCATGTCTTATTCCTCCGTTAAAATCATCGGCGTGTGTGTTTAATGCTACTTCTTCGTTTTTGGTAACTGTGTTGTTGTAAAAAGAAGTATAGATTTCATCATCAATCACCCTTCTCGGTTCTGTAAAACGTGAAATATATTTTCCTTTTATCGGTTGTTCAATCGTAATAGGACCATCTATAAATTGATAGGTATCTGCCGTGTAAAACTGCGTGAAACCTTCATCCATATAAGCTCTGTAATTCTCGTTGTTACCAAGCATACCCTGAAACCAATTGTGTGTCATTTCATGCACAAACAAAGTTCTGTAGTCAGGGTCATAGCCTCCGCATAAAGTCAGCATGGGATATTCCATGCCATCCTGCGCATCGGCCACAATCATTTTTGGGTGATGATAAGGACCGATGTTATAGGAATTTATTTCCAACACTTTAGCAATCAGTTTGGTGGCATTGTGCCATCCTGCTGCATGTGGTTCCTGCACTAAAGCTATACAGCGTACCCCGTCCCAATTGGATTCTCCAATTCTGTAATTCGGGTCGGCAGTAAAAGCAAAATCGTGCACATTAATGGCCGAAAATTTCCAGATTTTTTTTGAGCCATCGCGTTTAATTATTTCAGAAGGAGGTGCATTAAAGGGCTTCTGCAAAAAATTACTGATGTCTAATTTTTTTCTAAGTTCATCAGGTAGCACCTCTTTTTCATTCGTTAAAACTCCCGTTCCGTCGGCCACATAATTGTTGGGTAAGGTCATTTCCACATGATAGGAACCAAAATCTCCATAAAATTCATGGTCCATGTGCTGGTCGGTGTTCCATACGAACTTTTGGTCAATTACTGTAATGCGCGGATACCAATGCACTACATCGTAATGTTTTTTTCCAAAAGAATTAAATAGCTTCATTCGATTGCGAATGGCTTCTCTATCAAAATACGTTTTAAAATCCAGATTAAGCGTCATAGACTCCCCTGAATTCAACACTTTTGGGAGATATACTTTGAGGATAGTATTATCTAATTCAGTTTTAAGTTCTACACCGTTGACATTAATTTTTTCGACGACCGTGCCGAGATTTTGAGAACGGTATTTTCCAAACTTTAAATGGTAATTGTTGTTTTTGTATAAGTCAGCCAAATAGGAATCTTTTGTTTGGGCGTTGCTATATAAATGAAAGTACACGTAAGAAATAGAGTAAGGAGAATTGTTCCAATAGGTTAACTCCTCCGAACCGCTTAAAATATCACTGCTGTCGTTAATTTCGGCTTTGATGTTGTAATGAACATCCTGTTGCCAGTAGCTTTCAATAGGCTTACGGTTTTTCCAGTACAGAGGATTAGTGGCCGAACGGTAATCGATGTATTCGTTTTGCGCATGAAGCGGAACTTGAAGCAAGGCAGATAGCAATAACAAACCTTTAAAAAGGCCACTGGAGGTATAAAAGTTCATTCAAAAAAATTTAGCACTAATATAGACTAAAGGCTTTTAAAACTGAAATTTGGTTTTGTGGTAGTTGCAGAAAAATGACAGGAGTTTTTATCTCCGAGATTAGTTAATATCGAAATTTTTTGTAATTTAGCTAATGATGAGAAATAAATTAAGAGTAGCTATCACTTTTCCGCCAATAATTGCCGGAATATTATTTTAGTCTCTTTGCTCCTCGTGTGTAAAGAAAATAGTGGAAACGGAGGTTAAAGACGAATCTATTCCCATAATTTACCCCAGTAGTTATTTACCTGCATATCCTGGCTCATACTGGCATTACAATTTTAATCATACCGGACCAATTAGTTATTCAATAAAAACAGAGCCCGGTTATATCGTTGATTCTGTAAACACGGAGTCGTTTACTACACCCAAATATATTCGTGCAAGGGTGCCGGTTTATAATGGACAACCATTGTGGGGACTTAAAACACATTCTTATATTCATTCAGGAAACAATGGGCTTTCCTGGAGCATTATATTGAAAGACAGTGCCGTTGTGCGAGGACAAGAGTTGGCAGCTGATTGGTCAAAACAAACAGGACGGACTTCCTACCGTATTACCCTTATTAATGATACCAGCCTTTCCATTAATGGCAAAACATACAATCATGTAATAGCAACAAGAGATTATCTTGATTGGGGAGGAGGTCAAATACTTCTTGGTAATAATGCTGACAAATATTACGCAAAAGATGTAGGTCTTATCGCTCAATACGGCTATAATTACAATTATGGCCGTTCGATGAAACCTACCTTGATATTGCCAATGGATGGTGTTGTTGCTTCAATGGAACTTGTCAGTTTCTTTATCAACAAATAAATTCCTTTAAATACGTTTTACAGTGAGGTTTATGGTATTGAATGTAAAAGGTTGAAATAAACCGAAAATTACTTTGATGTTCGTTAACTTACAAAAACTCTTATATTTATGTTTATTAATTCAATACCATGAGGTTAAAAAATTTTGTTTGCGTAGTCATGTTAATTCAGGTATTAAACCTCCATTCGCAGGACACGTTTTCAATTTTAGGAATTGACTCCATTACGGGAGAAATAGGTGCAGCCGGGGCATCTTGCGTAGATCTTTTTAGCACACCTTTCACCAACGATTTCATTTGCGAGTTATTTCCTGATACCGGTGCTATTGCGAGTCAGGCTTCTTATATTACTACGAATCAAGCTAAAGCACGGGCGCGCATGAGGGCGGGGGACACGCCTTCTCAAATTTTAAGTTATGTTTATAATAATGACGCAAATGTTGCTTCTGCGGAAACAAGACAATACGGTGCTTTGCGCAAGGTGAATGGAAGTATTTTAAGAGCAGCCTTTACAGGTACCGGTTGTTTGAATTACAAAAATCATATTGTAGGACCCAATTATACTATTCATGGAAATATTTTGCTAGGTCAAAAAGTTCTCGACTCCATGCAAGCAGGTTTTTTAAGGGAAAAGGGTGATTTAGCCTGTAAGCTCATGGCGGCCATGCAGGGTGCAAAAATGATTGGTGCCGATAGTCGCTGTGCGGGAAATGGCTCGTCTTCTTATTTCGCTTTTTTAAAGGTGACTTTACCCACCGATACTTTTGGAAAACCTCATTTTATAGTTTCAGTAAGAACACATGCCAATGCGCATATTGAGCCTATTGATTCTCTTCAAAAAATGTTTAGCGCGGTTAAATCCTGCACCCCGCCTAACACCGTGAGCGTAAAAAAAGAAAACAGGTTTAAAGAACGGGTTTTGTTTTATCCGAATCCATCTTCGCATGTTCTGATTATCAAAGCATTTTATGAGGACAAGCCTTTAAAATTTGACATTTTGGATATTGCCGGGAAAGAACTGAGAAATGGAAGTTTTTTAAATGAGTTAAAAATTAATTCCAGAGATTTTGAGCAGGGCGTTTATTTTATTCAAATCAGTAATGGAAGGGAGAGTTTTGTGAAAAAAGTAGTGTTTGATTGACAGTACAAGGCTTCTGGCCCTACTTTTGGCTTGAACCAAAAGTAGGCAAAAGTTCAAGTCTTCATATAATTTTGCTAAAACCCTTGGAACATTAAGCCGATGCCTCGAACTCGTCAGGTCAAAAAAAATTACCGGAGGCGTGACTCGAACAGCGAAGCATCTAAGCACAGGCCTTCCTAAAAAAGTTCAGGAGACAAATTTTAGTTGCCATCGCTTCCAAGCTTTTTTAGGAACTCCATTTAAAGTTCCCAAGGGGGTTTTTTAACGCAAAATAATATGAGGCCGACAGAAAGACTACTTTTATCATTAAAATTTTAGTGTAAATGCGTGTAATTGGTGACTTAATTTTCCTTATGGGTTGCTTCCCGCTTCTTTATTTCCACTTTTTATGCTGATTTTCAATAAAATACCCTTCTTATTTTTTGATTTTACTATAAATTTAGTATATTTGCACCCCTATTTAAAACAAACAATGGAAAAACGCTATGAGACGGTCTTCATTTTAACTCCCGTTTTGTCTGATGAACAGGCAAAGGAGGCCGCAAAAAAATTAAAGAAAACCATTACCGATTTGGGAGGGAAGATCGTGAATGAAGAGAATTGGGGTTTGAGGAAACTTGCCTATCCAATTCAAAAGAAAACAACAGGATTTTACCACTTGCTGGAATTTGCGGGCGAAGGCCAGGAAATTGTTGCCAATCTGGAAGTTGCTTACAAGCGCGATGAACGTATCCTTCGTTTTTTAACTGTGGCTTTAGACAAGCACGCAGTAAAGTATGCCGACAAACGTAAAGGGTTGGTTGCTGAAGGAAAGACTAAGAAAAAAGAAGCTACAGCTTCATAAGTTTAACTAATGAAAAGAAATTCGAAAATGAGTTCGCAGAAAGATATAAGATATTTAAATCCTCCAACTGCCGAGGCAAAAAAGAAAAAATACTGCCGTTTTAAAAAGAGTGGTATTAAGTACATCGATTACAAAGACCCTGATTTTTTATTGAAATTCGTGAACGAGCAAGGTAAATTGTTACCCCGCCGTTTAACCGGAACTTCTTTAAAGTTTCAGCGTAAAGTGGCTACAGCTGTAAAACGCTCACGTCATCTGGCTTTAATGCCTTACGTAGCCGATTTAATGAAATAAAACATTTAGGACAAAATTACCATGGAAGTTATTTTAAAACAAGATATTAAAGGTTTAGGTTACAAGGACGATAAAGTAAAAGTAGCTAACGGTTACGGACGTAACTTTTTATTACCAAAAGGTATGGCTACTCTTGCAACCGAGAGTGCAAAGAAAATGCACGCCGAAATTTTAAAGCAACGTGCTTTTAAAGAAGACAAATTACGCAAGGAAGCAGCAGCCAATGTTGAGAAATTAGCAGGCTTAAGTATCACCGTTGGCGCAAAGGCCGGCGAAAGCGGAAAAATATTTGGTTCGGTTACCACCATACAAATTGCCGAAGCTTTACAAAAAGCCGGTTATGCTGTAGAACGCAAAAACATTGAAATTACAGAAGACATCATTAAACAATTAGGTACTTACAAAGCAAAAGTACGTTTGTTTAAAGAAATCAGCGCGACTGTAAATTTTGAAGTAGTAGCGGAATAAGCTGTAAAACAACATTTTTTAAAAACCACAATGGCCAGGCTGTTGTGGTTTTTAATTTTTAGGTATTGAGGAAATCTAAAATATCTAAAATGAAAAATGATTGAAATTTCAATTTTATAACTCAAAACTTTTTTATTTGCTGGATATTAGTGTTACTTTGGATAGTTAAAACGCTACTTTTAATTGTTTTTATAATGGAAACCAAAGAATTTTATAAATTAGTAGACAAAGAGATTGACGTTTTAATTAAACGTTATAAGGATATTCCGTATTTAAAGAAACAAAAAAAGGAAGATGGTAGAAAATCTTTTGCATTTCTACTTTGGTTTCTAAATCGATATTCACCTGGACTAAAAGAACTAGAAACTTATATTACAGATGGACATGATGACGCTTCTTGTGATATTATTTTTGAAAATAGTGATAATTATGGACAAAAAATTTTTTATGTGGTCCAATCTAAATGGAACAGTGAAACAAATATTAAAGGTTCTGGAGTAAGTAAAGAGATCAAAGCGTGTCTGAGCGATTTTGCATTAATTTCAAAGGGAAAAAAGACTCATTCAACTATTAACCTAAATTTTAATAAAAAAT